>JBFIOX010000025.1:0-14022 GCA_041610455.1 Gemmatimonadota bacterium | reverse complement strand
GAGGTGATGCCGGCCGCCGAGGCGGCCCGCTCGGCCGTCGTGCCCGAGGGCTTTCGGGTGACGGTCTTCGCCGCCGAGCCCGACGTGCGGCAGCCGATTCTGGTCAAGGCGCCCGGGGGCGCCCGTCGAACCGGGTCGCGACTAGCGAATCACCAGATCGCTCGTCTTGGCCCGTTGCAGCGCTTGACGCTTCGCCTCGAGCCTGCCCAGCGACCAGGCGGCGCGCTCGAGCGTCGAGTTGAGGTTGCCCGGAATCACGTTCGGTGGAATCGGATTCGGCGAGGAGCCGTCTCCGCCACCGCCGAACGTGTAGATCGACTCCTCCAGCACCTCGAGGTCCGAGGCCGGGATGGGCATGTGGACGGCCGTGTTGAGCGGCAGGATGCCGAAGCGGCGTCCGTGCCAGAACTCGAGACCGCCCGTGACGTGGAAGATCTCCTCCATGTGCTCGTAGATGAGCGCATCGCGGAGGTCTCCGCACCGGCCCTGCACGTCGTACCGCTTGCGCGGCACGCAGCCGCCGCCCGGCTCGTTGGGCACCGTGCCGGCACCCGTGAGCGCGGTCAGTCCGCCCCTGGCGACCCGTGTCTCGTTCACGATCCCCACCGCCGTGGCGACGTTGCCCGTACGGAAGGCGGCCTCCGCCTCGTACAGCCGCATCTCGCGCGGGATCATCTCCTCGATCGGCCCGAAATAGCAGAACGAGCAGCTGGTCAGGTAGGCGTCGTGCCGGAAGTCGCCGTAGTGGGACTGCCGGTACGTGCCGCGCTCGGGCCGGAAGATGATCGTCGCGTTGTAGCGGTGCAGCAATCCCTTCGTCCCGTCGACGTTCGCCGCCGGGTAGCGCTTGTCGGGCGTCGTGATCTGGCGCGCCGTGCGCTGTGCGGTCGGGAACGTGAGCCAGTTCTGGTACTGGCCCGACTGGTCGGCCATGCCGATCCAGTCCATGTGCATGCGGTGCCAGGTCGCGTTCTCGGTGCCGAGCGACTTGATGCCGTCCCACCACGGCGTGTCGGACGAGGCGTCCTCACCCGTGATGGTCAGCGTCTTGCGACCCGCGGCCGCGTCCGAGGCCACCTTGGCCCAGTCCACCGACGCCGCTTCGTTCTGCGAGCGCGGCCTGTTGGCGCGGCAGCGCGCCTTGTACGAGACCATCAGGTCCGCGAACTCGTTGTTCGAGAGCCCGTTCCCGTTGATCCAGGTGGCCTCCAGGGTGAACGAGTTCGAGCGGGCCTGCTGGATGGCCTCGTCGAACTTGCCCAGCGCGTACGTCATCATCTGGTCGTACGGCACCGTGGGCGGAATCCCGGCGCCCAGGTCGACGGTCTCGTCGATGATGAACGCCTGGTCGAACCATAACGCCAAGGTGCAGGAGCTCAAGGCCTGATTGAACTTGGCGAACGCGATGGCGCGCGGATTGCGCGCCCCGCCAGCGCCGATCTCGAGTCCGGCAGCGATGGCCGCCAGGCCGTCGGAGGCCGCCGAGATGCCCGCGTAACTGTCCTGCCACGGCACCTCGAACACGTACGCCCAACGATACGACGGCGTGTTGGGCAGCGCCTCCCTCGGCTCTCGGCCGAGGTCGTTCATGCCGAAGTTGCCCCACGTGGCCGTGTGGCGACTCGACATGTGGCTAAAAGCCAGCGCCTGACTTCTCCAATAGTGCGCCTGGCCCCAGTACTGCTGGAAGGCGCTCGCGATGAGCGTCTCCACGTCGTCGGGCGAAGCAAGCGCACGCGCGCGGTCGGCTTGGTTCGGGTTCTGAACGTCGAGTTCGCAGCCCGAAAAGCCGACCAGCATCGCCAGCCCCAAGGCCGGCAGCGTCAGCTTCCTGTTCATGGTATCTCCGTTTCCTGATATCCCAATCTCGACGACGACGAGGCGCCGCCCTCCCGAGGGAGAGCGGACGCCTCGAGCGTGTCGATCGTCAGAAGACGATTTCGGCCGAGAAGGTGAACGTGCGGAAGTTCGGGTAATCGAAGCTGTCCACACGGTTGAGCGCCTCGGAACCGAGCGAACCACCGCTCTGACCGACCTCGGGGTCGTACCCGCGGTAGTCTGTGATCGTGATCAGGTTGCGACCGATGACGTTGAGCGTCACGCGGTCGAGCTTGCCCTTGAACACGTCTTCCATGATCGACTCGGGCAGCGTGTAGCCGAGCGACAGCTCGCGCAGCTTCACCCAGTCGCCATCCTCGCGGAAGAACGAGTTGTTGGCGTTGACGTCGTATAGGGCCGAGTAGTACCCGATCGGCTTCTTGAGCTCGTCGGACTTGCCGGCCTGGTCCACGTCCTCGCCCCGCAGCTCACGGAGCGCCCACTGACGCGTGCCGTTGTAGATCGAGTGGCCGACCGAAGCGTCCAGCAGCCCGTTCAGCGCCAGACCCTTGTACCGGAAGTTCGTCGCGAACGACGCGTTCCAGTCCGGGGTCGTGTTGCCGAACGGCAGGAACTCCTGCAGGTCGCAGTCGGTCGTGAACGACGACGGGTTCTTGCGCACGCACGCCGGCGAGTAGTCCCGCGTCTTGATCGGGAACCCCCAGCTGTACGACCGACCGCCCTCGTCGTCGTTGACCATGATCGACGTGCCCCACAGACCCTGCGCGATCCCGTCGGTGAAGTTGGCCCCGCCCGTCGCCACGAGCAGACCGTCGTCGTTCACCTGGAAGTTCGCCGCGCAGTCGGCCGCGGTCACGCCGATCGGCGCCAGGTCCGCGCAGCTCGCGGCCCAGCGATCGCCCCACAGCTCGCCCAACGGCGCGCCCTCGGAGACGAAGAAGTTGCCCGCCTGCGTGAAGTCGGGCACGTCCAGACGCGTGATCACCTGCTGCGTCCGGTCCCAGTTCAGCCGGAACTGAAGTCCCACGTCCCGGTTGTCGATCGCGGCGTAACGCAGCGACACCTCGTACGTCTCCGACTCGATCTCGCCCGCGTTCTGCCACTGGCTCGAGAAGCCCACGAACGCCGGCTGCGGGACCAACAACAGCTGATCGTCCGTCGTCGACCACGCGTACGTGAAGTCGATCCCCAGGTTCTCGAACAACACCAGGTTCAAGCCCGCCTCACGCTCCGACGTGAACTCCGGCTTCAGCGCGCGGTTCCCCAGGTTGATCGGGAAAATCGCGCCCGCCGACACACCGAACGTCTCGTACTGCGCGAAGAAGTTCGGCCGACCGCCCGCCGTCCCGTAGCTGAACCGGAACTTGAGCTCGTCGATCGCGTCGACGTTCCACCACTCCTCCTGCGACGGCCGCCACGCACCCGAGCCGCGGAAGTACGTCTGCCACCGCTCGTCCGGGCCGAACAACGACGACCCGTCTCGCCGCACCAGACCGTCCAGGATGTAGCGACCCTTGTAGTCCAGGCTCACGATCCCGAACAGCCCCTCCGCCTTGATCTCGCGGATCTGGTTGTTCGCCGTCGTCTCGCCCTCGATCGCCGCAAAGTTCGGCACGTCCTGAACCGAAAACCGGCTCCCGAACGCACCGTTGCTGTTGAAGTCCTGATCCTCGACCAGATAGCGCGCCTTCCCGCGCACCGTCAGGTCGCCCTCCAGGAACCCGTGGCTGCCGCCCACCGTCACCGACGCGTTGATCGCCTCGTCCGTGAAGTTGAACTCACGCAGGCTGCCGCCCGTAAACTCGTTCACCCCGGCCGACGACGTCTTCTCGTTCTTCGGCCGGATGCCAAAATCGTTGAAGTCCGTTCGGTCGTACGACGCGTTCGCCTCCAGCGTCAGCCACTCCAGGCTCCCGCCCGGCGACCACGACAGGTCCACCGACCCCATCGTCCGCGTCCGCTCGTCCTGCTCCGTCGCCACCGCCAGCTGGTACAGCGGGTTCTCCTCCAACGACAACGGATCCACGTCGATGATCGGATACCCGTCCGTCGGATCCAGCTCCGCCAGATCCACCGCCGGCGACATGAACGTCAACGAGAAGAACGAGCTGTTCGACACCGCCGCATCGTCCTGGATCGAGCGCGAGTAGAACCCGCTCGCCGCGATGTCGAGCGTCCCGAACCGCGTGTCCACGTTCAACCGCGCGTTCTGCCGCTCGTACCCCTCGTCCGACGGGATCCGTACGTTGAACGGCGACAGGCCCGCCGCCACGCGATCCGCGTTCAACGCGTCCAGGTTCGTCCGGCACACGTCGCAGCTCACTACGCCCGTCTCTTTGTACTCGTCGAACGACACGCGGAAGCTCGACTCGCCGAACCGGCCCGTCACCGCCGCGTACACGTCGAACGTCTCGCCCGGATCGAAAAACCGGTCGATCTGATCGAACAGCTCGTTCGGGAACGCGTTGTCGTTGAACGTCGTCTGCGGCGTGCCCCCATCATCCAGCACGCCAGACCCGAACCCGGGGCGGCCAAGGTCGGCGAAGTCCACCTCGTTGCCGTCGGTGTCCACGAACTTCGTGCCCGCCGCGTTCAGCTTGAACGGGTGCGTCGACGTCAGACCGATGTCGCCCGCCAACGAGCTGAACCCGTACTCGCCTCGCACCAGCACGTCGAACGAGTTCGTCTGAAGTCCCGTGCCTCGCTTCGTCGAGATCTGGATCACGCCGTTCTGCGCGCGCGACCCGTACAGCGACGCCGCCGCCGCTCCCTTCACGATCTCCACGTGGTCGATGTCCAACGACCCGATGTCCGACAGCGTCGCCGACTCCGACTGGATCACACCGTCGATCACGATCAACGGCGACTGCGTTCGGCCCGACGCGTTGATCGACGTCGGACCCCGCAGCGTGATCCCCGCCGCCTGGCCCGGCTGCCCAGACCCCGACACCACCGACACGCCCGCCGCCTTACCCGCCAACAACGACGACGCGTCCGCCGCCGGCACCGGCAGATCCTGCGGGTCCAGGCGCTCCACCGTGAACGGAAGCTTCACTCGCGGCGTCTCGCCCACGACTCCCGTCACCACGATGTCCTGTAGCTTCAGCGCCGTCTGCTCCACCACGAAGTCCGCCGTCGCCACCTGACCGCTCTGCACCGTCACCGTCTGTGACTGCTCCTTGTACCCGATCAGACGAATCGTCACCGTCGCCTGGCCCGCAGGTACGCCCTCCAAACGGTACGTGCCTTGTGCCCCGGTCAGTGTGCCTACGACCGTGCCCGCTACGAACACCTGCGCCCCGGATACCGGGGCCAACGTCTCTGAATCGGTCACCGTGCCCGTGATCGCGCCCTGCGCGTACAACGGCACGGCCCCGATAAAGAGCCAGGCGCTCAGAGCGGCGGTCGCCACCGCAGTCGCGCGGCTGCTCCACCGTCCTGACCAGTCAAACAACATGGATCACCCTCCTGTGGCAGTGGGATCCTCAGACCCGGATCTGTCGGGGATCGACGTCCCCGCCTCGGCGCGGCCGGGTCAGACACCGCGTCGAGCTTGAAAAGGCTATTCGGCTATGGTCGGCCTGCTTCCTGGAAAACGAAGGCAGCGGAACCGCCCGCCGCGTGACGGACGGTCTTTATGTGGAACGATCCAGGGCGTCGCCGTGCGACACCCCCGGACGTCGGCTTGCAGGCCGGATCGGCGGGGCGCCGATACCGAAGGTTGGTGTGAGCACCTTTTCGAACGTCGTGCGGCAAAGAAACCATCCTCCGACGAGTTCGCTGCGTCGTCGGGGCGGACGCGCGGTTCGCCCCGCCAGCGCCGGCGTCTTTGGCGCACGCCGACACTTCCCCCGCATGGGAGAGACGGGAAAATATGCCGCTCGCGGCGCGAGCGTGCAAGGATGCGGGCCGCGCCCCTCCCATCCGCCCTCAGGCGATCGTCACGCGGGCGAACCGGCGCTTGCCCCGCTGCAGCAGGTAGGTGCCCGCGTGGAGGCGGAGCTCCGCGTCTTCCGACACTTCCCCGTCCACCCGGATCGCGCCCTGGCCCACCAGACGGACCGCCTCCGAGGAGGACCGCGCCAGCCCGGATTCGCGCAGCGCGTGCGCGATCCACAGCGGCTCCCCTCCTGGAGATTCGAGCCGCACCTCGGGGACGTCGGCGGGCGCCTCGCGGCGCCGGTGCACCCGATCGAACGCCTGCCGGGCGCTCGCGGCGCCCTCGGCCCCGTGATAACGGGCGACTAGGTCGGCGGCGAGCCAGCGCTTGGCGCCCAGGGGATCGGACGCCGCCTGCTCGAGCTTCGCCGCGAGGTCCCCGCCGCGGGCGCTCGAGGCGAGGGTGATCCACTCCTCGAGCAGCGCGTCGGGGATCGACATGACCCGCCCGAACATCTCCTCCGGGGGCATCGTGATGCCGACGTAGTTGTCGTAGCTCTTGGACATCTTCTGCGTACCGTCGGTGCCCCGCAGGAGGGGTAGGATGACGCACGCCTGCGGCGCCTGTCCGGCGCGCTCCTGCAGCGTGCGGCCGAGCAGGAGGTTGAACTTCTGGTCCGTCCCACCCAGCTCCACGTCCGCGGTGAGGGCCACCGAGTCGTAGGCCTGCATCATGGGATAGAGGAACTCCACCAGCGTGATGGGCCGTCCTTCCCGGTGTCGCATGGCGAAGTCGTCCCGTTCGAGCATGCGGGCCACGGTGTACTGGGATGTGAGGCGCAGGATGTCGACCAGCGTCAGCGGGGCCAGCCATTCGCTGTTTCGCCGAATCTCGGTGCGCTCGGGGTCGAGGATGCGGAAGACCTGCTCCTCGTAGGTGACGAGGTTGGCCTCGATCTCCTCTTCCGAGAGCATGGGGCGCGTCTCGTCGCGACCCGACGGGTCGCCGACCCGGGCCGTGAAGTCGCCCATCACGAAGACCACGTGGTGACCGAGCTCCTGGAAGTCGCGCAACTTGTGGATCGAGAGCGCGTGCCCGATGTGCAGATCGGGACGCGTGGGGTCGAAGCCCTGTTTGACGATGAGCGGGCGCTCGCGGGCGCGGGAGCGGTCGAGCTTCTCCGCCAGCTCCGCCTCGGGGATGATCTCGGCCACGTCCTCTCGGATGCGGTCGAGCTGCTCCTCTACGGGAAGAAACATCGGCCTCGTTCCCTGGTATATTTGCCCCGGTCCCACGGTTCCCGCCGCGAGCGGCGTGAGGATAGAATCGACCTAGCGGCGGATCAAGCGCGGGTCCCCTCGCGGTCTAGGAGCGTCCCTTGAGCGACTTGTGGTTTCGAACGAAAGCGGCGCTGGGCGGGCTCGTCGCCCTGTCCGCCCGAGGCGCGCGCGCGGCCCGGCGCGTGCTGGCAGGCGCGCTGGAGCGGCTCGGCCCGACCGGTCGGTGGCGGCTGGCGCTGGCGGCCCTGGCAGTCGTCGGACTCGGCCTCGGGCTCGGCTGGGGCGCCTGGACCCGCATCTGCGACCGCTGTCCCTCGATCGCCCAGATCTACGCGTTCGAGCCCAAGGAGGCGACACAGCTCTACGCGGCAGACGGCACCCTGCTGGCGGAGCTCGCGGTGGAGCGGCGCACGCCCATCCGCATGGAGGACCTCCCGCCGCACGTGTACAACGCGTTCATCGCGGTCGAGGACCGGCGCTTCTGGGGTCACGCCGGGGTGGACGTACGCCGCACCACGCGGGCCTTCTTCGACTTCGTGCTCAACGGGTACGGGGCGGCCGGCGGCAGCACGATCACGCAGCAGCTGGCGGGCGCCATGTTCTCGGGCTCGGTCGACCGTCGCGACATCTCGGTGCGCCGAAAGCTGCGCGAGATGCGGGTCGCCTTCGATCTGGAGCGCGCCTACAGCAAGTGGGAGATCCTCGAGGCGTACCTCAACCAGATCAACTTCGACGGGGTGTTCGGCGTGCAGGCGGCGGCCCAGCGCTACTTCGGCAAGACCGCCGCGCAGCTCAACCTTCCCGAGGCCGCCACGTTGGCCGCCATCCCGCGGAACCCCCGCTCCTACAACCCCGCCCGCAACCCGGATCGGTCCATCGCGCGGCGCAACCTGATCCTCGGTCTCATGGCCGGGCAGGGTCTGATCAGCGACGAGGACGCCGAGGCCGCCAAGTCGTATCCCCTCGAGCTGGCGATCGGCGCCCGCGTCGAGAGACAGGCGCCCTACTTCGTAGAGTGGGTGCGCCAGCTGCTGTACGATCGCTACGGGACCGACATCTACGAGAAGGGGTTCCGCGTCTACACCACGCTCGATCCCGGCCTGCAAGCGGCGGCCGACTCGGCGCTCCAGTCGCAGCTCGCGTGGGTGGACCGCCACTCGGGATACCGGGGGGCCTCGTACGAAGAGACGCGGGCCTGGTCGGCCGACAGCCTGGCCCGGGTGAGCAGGAACGGCGCGGAGATGCCCTACGTGCAGGGCATGTTCATCGCGCTCGACGCGGCCACGGGCGATGTGCGGGCCCTCATCGGGGGGCGCGACTTCGAGGACTCGGAGTTCAACCGCGCGACCCAGGCGATTCGGCAGCCCGGCTCGGTGTTCAAGCCGTTCGTGTACACCGCCGCGATCGCGTCGGGCATCCCGGCCTCCGAGGTCATTTACGACACCCCGATCCTCCTTCCGAACATCGGGGGCGAGCCCTACTCGCCGCGCAATTTCGACGATGAGTTCCACGGACCCATGACGCTGCGCAGGGCGCTGGCGCGCTCGATCAACGTCGTGGCCGTCAAGCTGGGGCAGCGCGTGGGGGAGGAGTCCATGGCCCAGATCGCGCACAGCATGGGGATCGCGTCGGAAATCCCGCGGGTGCCCTCGGCCGCGATCGGCTCGGCGTCGGTCACCCCGATGGAGATCGCCACCGCTTACACGACGTTCGCCAACATGGGCGTGCGCGTCCTGCCCCGCGCCATCCTGCGCATCGAGAGCAAGGAGGGTCGCATTCTGTGGGAGAGCCAGGTGAACCGGGAGCGCGTGCTCGAGCCGCGCGTCGCCTGGATCATGCTCTCCATGCTGCGGGACGTGATCGACCGTGGCACCGGGGCGTCGGCCGTGCGGCGGGCGGCGGGCTTGCCCTACAGCCTCCCCATCGCGGGGAAGACCGGCACGACGAACTCGGCCACCGACACCTGGTTCGTGGCCTTCACGCCCGAGCTCGTGACCACCACCTGGGTGGGATTCGACCTCCCGCGCCGGGTACACGTGAACGCGCAGGGGGGCGTCACATCCGCGCCGGTCGGCGCGGCGGTCCTGGTCAGGTACTACGAGAACCGACCGTATCCCGCCGCCTGGCCGCGGCCCGAGGGGCTCGTGGAGCGAAACGTCGACGAGACGACGGGGCTCTTGGCGACCCAGTGGTGCCCGGCGAACCTCATCTACCGCGAGGTCTACCTCGAGGGCACGGAGCCGACGGAGACGTGCGACGTGCACGGGCCCTGGGGGGTGCGGGCCCGAGACTCGATCATCTCGGGGAACGGTCGCCTCGACTGGTAGGAGCGCTCAGGGCAGCCGCTCCAGCACCATCGGCCGCGCCGGCCCTGGCGCCGGGGCGAGCGAGAGGGCCGAGCCGAGCCGCCGCGCCGCCAGCTCGGCCGCCGTCTCGTCCCGGGCGTGGATCCACGCCACCACCTCGCCCGCGTCGACGGCGTCACCCGCGACCCGCTCGAACACGAACCCCACACCCGGGTCCACGCGATCCTCGACCCGCCGTCGACCGGCCCCGAGCTCCACGGATGCCAGACCGACGGCCCGGGCGTCCCAGTCCAGCCAGCCGGCGCCGGGCGCGCGTAGGGGCATGGTGAGGGGGGCGGCGGGAAGCCGATCGGGGTCGTCGACGATCCGCGCGTCGCCGCCCTGTGCGTCCACGAGCCGGGCGAAGCGCGCCAACGCCCCACCGCCGTCCAGTAGGGGCTCGAGCGCCGCCCGGGCGGTCTGGGGGTCGGCTGCGGCCCCGGCCGAGACCAGGAGCTCCGCGGCCAGGGCGAGGGTCACTTCGCGCAGATCGGGCGGCCCTCCGCCGGCCAGACATGCGAGCGCTTCTCGCACCTCGAGGGCGTTGCCGACCGCCCGGCCGAGCGGGGCATCCATGGCCGTCAGCAGGGCCGTGGTCCGCACCCCTTCGGCCTCCGCCAACCCGATCATGATGCGCGCCAGTCGGCGGGCCGCGTCTCGCTCCGTCATGAAGGCCCCCCGGCCGCACTTCACGTCGAGCACCAGGGCCGAGATTCCCTCGGCCACCTTCTTGGAGACGATCGAGGCCGCCATAAGGTCGGCTGAAGGGACGGTGCCGGTCACGTCGCGGAGCGCGTAGAGGCGGCCGTCCAGGGGCGCGATCTCCTCGGTCTGGCCGATCATGGCGCAGCCGACGTCGGCCAGCACCCGTCGGAACGCCTCGAGATCGAGGCGCACCTGGAAGCCGGGGATCGCCTCCAGCTTGTCCAGCGTGCCGCCCGTGTGGCCGAGTCCGCGCCCCGACATCATGGGTACGCGCAGCCCCGCCTCGGCGACAAGGGGAGCCAGGATCAGCGAGGTCTTGTCGCCGACTCCGCCCGTCGAATGCTTGTCCACGGCGAGCGGGCCGCCGTCGGAGAAATCGAGCTGCCGGCCCGACGCGGTGATGGCGCGCGTCAGCACCGAGCGCTCTTCGTCGTCGAGCCCGCGGATGAAGACCGCCATGAGAAAGGCGGACATCTGGTAGTCGGCGAGCTCTCCGCTCAGGTACGCGGAGAGGAGGGCCCGCAGCTCCACGGGCTCGAGGCGACCGCCGTCGCGCTTGCGCTCGATGAGGGTCGTGAGCAGCACAGGCTCGTCGGTGGCCGCCGGAGCCGCGGGGGGCGCTTCAGCGATCGTTCGTGCTCACGCCCCGGCGCACTTTGTCGCGGATGCGCTCCCGACCGCGCTCCGCCGCGCGAACCGCTTCCTTGGCCGCCCGCCTGACGTCGTCGGACGCGTCCTCGAACCGGTCGCGGGCCTCGTCGGTGAATTCCTCGGCGGCGCGAGAGAGACGCCGTCGCGTTCGACGGCCGCTCTGCGGGGCCATGAGCAGCGCGACGGAGGCCCCGACCAGGGTCCCCAGGGCCAGCCCTGCGATGAAGCTGAAAGTTTGACGCTCTTCGTCGTACACGGCGTGCACGCTCCTTCCTGTTCGGTCGTTCCGGATTCACGTCGAGAGACGCCGCGACTCGGCGTCTCCCCAGTGCCGGGCCGCGGTGAGGTCCGACGCGCCCCTCGCCCCGGTCGCGGCCCACGGCGTTCGGGGTCGACCGATGCGGCGGCGCGGCGAGGTTCCGGGCCCGGTCGATCAACCTTGTACGGGCTTCGCCGGCTGTCTAGCTTGGCGCCGATGACGCCCGCCCGTGAGGTACCCTCCGTGCACCTTCCGCGATCCGCGCTCACGACGCTCTCGCACCGCTGCGCGGCGCTCGGGCCCGCCGGGCGAGAGGCGCTGCGGGAGGCGGGCTACCGCGCCGGCACCGAAGTGCTCGGCGCCCTCGGCGAGACGCCGGCGGCGCTCCCTCCGCCCGAGTTTTGGAGCCGCCTCGATGGATCTTTGCGGCGGGCGGGCCTGGGATCGGTCGAGTTCGAGCCCGTCTCGTCGGCCCTCGGGGCGATCGCCTGGCGCGGGTCGGCGGAGGCCGCCGGGGCGCACGCCGAAGGAGCGGGGCCCCAGTGCCACTTCGCGGTGGGACTCCTGGGCGGGGTGCTCAGCCGAGCCGCCGGGCGGACCGTGGATGTGGCCGAGGTGCGGTGCGGCGGCGGCGGGCCGCACCCGTGCTGGTTCTTGTTCGGGTCGGTGGAGATGCTCCAAGCCGTCCGCACGAAGGCCCGGGAGGCGCGCGCCTCGGTTGGCGACTGACGCGCCCGTTCCGACGGCTCCCGAAGCAGCGGGGCGCATCATGGCCCTCGATTACGGGCGCCGCCGCATCGGAGTGGCGCTCTCCGATCCGACCCGGACGATCGCCTCGCCGCGCGGCGTGATCGAGCGGAAAGCCCGATCCGGCGCGGCGGGCGGAGCGTTGCCCGCGGCGCTCACCCGGCTGGTCGAGGAGACGCGACCTTCGCTCATCGTGGTGGGTATCCCTCTTGCGATGGACGGTTCGGCGGGGGAGATGGCCCGCGAGGCCCGCGCGTTCGCGGCTGCGGTGCGCGACGCGACGGGGATCCCGACGGCGGAGTGGGACGAGCGCCTGACCACCAGCCTGGCTGAACGGGAGATCCGCACCATGGAGCGCAAGAAGTCCAGACGCAGGGAAAAGGGTCGCACCGACCAGGTGGCGGCCGCCCTGATCCTGTCGGCTTTCTTGCGGCGCGAGCGAGGCGCTCAGCCGTGAGCCCGCGGCGCGTTGGCGCGGGGTCCTTCGCGCTCGTCGGCCTCGCGCTCGCGGGCTGCGGTGAGGGTGGCCCCCCGGCCGGCACGCAGGTGGACGTGCGCATCCCGGCCGGCGCGCCGCTGCGAGCGATCGCGGCTCGACTCGACTCGGCGCGGCTCATCGACCACCCGCGACTCTTCACGGCCTACGTCCGCTTGAAAGGCGCGGCGGGCGAGCTGAAGGCGGGTCATTATCGTCTGGCGGCGGGCTCCAGCTACGGGACCCTGCTCCAGACGCTCCGCGAGGGACGCGTCGTCACCTACCCGCTCACCATCCCCGAGGGACTCACGCTGCGCGAGGTGTCGGAGCGGCTCGCCGGCTTCACGGGCGATTCGGCCCAAGCCGTGCGGGCACGTCTCGAGGACCCGGAGTGGGCCCGCCGTCTTGAGGTGCCCGGCCCGACGCTCGAGGGCTACCTGTTCCCGGAGACATACCGTTTCGCGGCGGATGTCCGCCTGGAGACCATCGTCGCGACCATGATCGCCCGCTATCGGGCGTTCTGGGGCGATGAGGAGCGGGCGCGCGCCGCCGAGCTCGGACTGGACGAGCGCGAAGTGGTCACGCTGGCGAGCATCGTCGAGGAGGAGGCGCGCGTTCCCGAGGAGCGGCCGGTGATCGCCGGCGTTTACCTGAATCGTCTCGAGATCGGGATGCCGCTTCAGGCCGACCCGACCGTGCAGTATGCGTTGGGCGAGCCGAAGCCGCGCCTCCTGTACAGCGATATCGACGCGGTCGCCGACGATCCCTACAACACCTACACGCACCCCGGATTGCCCCCGGGCCCGATCGCTTCTCCCGGCGAGGCTGCACTGCGCGCCACGTTGGAGCCGGCCGAGCACGGGTTTCTGTACTTCGTGGCCCGCACCGACGGCTCGCACGAGTTCACCCGCACGATCCGCGAGCACAACAACGCGAAAAACCGCATCCGACGGGAGCAGGCCGACCGACCGTGAGCGGGTCGGCCGGGGGCGGGTTGGAGGCGCGGCTCCGGCTCATGGTCGTCACGCGGCCCGATCCGGCCTGCGGCCGCCCGCTCGAGCAGGTCGTCGCCGAATGCCTGGCCGCCGGCGCGACCGCCATCCAGCTGCGGGACAAGCGAGCCGACGCGCGCACCCTCGCTGTGCAGGCGCGGACGTTGCTCGCGCCGACCCGTGCCGCCGGGGCTCTCTTCATCGTCAACGACCGTCTCGACGTGGCGCTCGCGATCGGGGCGGACGGCGTCCACCTGGGTCCTGAGGACCTTCCGATCGGCACGGCGCGTCGCCTCGCCCCTCCCCCGTTCCTCCTCGGCTACTCGACCGATGATCCCCGCGAAGCCGCGGCGGCGGCACGCGCGGGCGCGGACTACCTGGGCGTGGGCGCGGTCTTCGGAACGCGCTCCAAGGCCGGGCTGGCGGGCGAGGCGATCGGGCCCGAGCGGGTTCGCGAGGTGCGTGAGGCGGCGGGTGTGCCCTGTGTCGGCATCGGCGGCGTCACGTCCCTGAACGCACACCATGTCTTCGACACGGGCGCGGGCATCGCAGTCCTGTCGGCGGTGATGGACGCCGACCGCCCCGGCGAGGTGGTGCGCCGGCTGCTCGCGGCGGGCGGCGGCGGCCGGCCTCCCGGTCCTGGAGGTGACCGGATGTGAGACGGGGCACCTGGATGTGAAGACGCCCCGTGACTCGAAAGCCACGGGGCGTCCGTTCGAGAAGCCGGCGGCGACCTACTCTCCCAGGGCGTCGCCGCCCAAGTACCATCGGCGCTGAGGGGCTTAACTGCTGGGTTCGGGATGGGACCAGGTGTTTCCCCCTCGCGAAAGCCAACGGCATCTGCCTCTC
>JBFIOX010000024.1:0-14263 GCA_041610455.1 Gemmatimonadota bacterium | reverse complement strand
CTCGCGCTCTACCGCACCGCGGATGGGGGCGAGACGTGGGAGCGGATTCACTACGTCTCCGACAGGGCGGGGTTCGTCGACCTCGTCATGCACCCGCGCGATCCCGACGTGTTGTTCGCCTCGAGCTGGGAGCGCGTGAGGGGGCCGTACTTCCTCCACTCCGGCGGTCCGGGCAGCGCCCTGTGGAAGTCCACGGACGGGGGCGACACGTGGACCGGGGTGCAGGGCGGCGGCTTCCCCGAGACGGAGAAGGGGCGCATCGGTCTCGCGATCGCGCATTCCGATCCCGATGTGATGTATGCACTGGTCGAGGCGCGCGGCCCCGACGCGGATACGGCGGCGGCGGAGGCCGAGACTGGGGAGGAGCGAGGCGAGGAGGTTGCGGAGGAAGCGGGGGAGACGACCCCCGACACCGAGTCCGATGCGGGGGGCTCGGGTCTGTACCGGTCGACCGACGGCGGGGCGACATGGGAGTTCCGCAACGGTCAGAACACGCGGCCCTTCTACTACTCGCAGGTGCGCGTCGACCCCTCCGATCCCGACTTCGTCATCTGGTCCTCCACGCCGGTCCGCTTCTCGAAGGACGGCGGGCTCACCGTGGGACAGACGACGCAGGGCATCCACGTCGACCAGCACGCGCTGTGGTGGGATCCCACCGATCCCGACCACATCGTGGTGGGCAACGACGGCGGCGTGGGTATCACGTGGGACAAGGGCGGGAACTGGGATTTCCCCAACAACATCCCGCTGGGCCAGTTCTACGCGGTCTCGTACAACATGGACGTGCCGTACCGCGTGTGCGGCGGCCTGCAGGACAACGGGACGTGGTGCGGGCCGAGCCGGCGGCGCCAGGGCCCGATCACCAACTACATGTGGGCCACCGTGAACGGCGGCGACGGCTTCTACGCGCCGCAAGATCCGGTCGATCACGATCTCATGTGGGCCGAGTCGCAGGGCGGGAACATGGCCCGCATCAACACGGCGACGGGCGAGCGGGAGGGACTCGATCGGCCCGACTGGCGGGAGACGACCAAGCCGCTGCGGGACGAGCTGGCGCTGCTCGAGGAGGCGGCCGGCGAGGCGCCGACGACCGAGCAGACGGCTCGCATGGACGAGCTGAGGACGCGCATCGCACAGGATTCGGCGGCCCTGCAGCTGCGCTACAACTGGAATACCCCCATGCTCGTGTCCGCGCACGACCGCAACGTGTTCTACGCGGGCGCGAACCGCGTGCTCAAATCGACGGCGCGCGGCGATGACCTGCGCCCCATCTCTCCCGACCTGACGTACGCGGACACCATGAAGATCCGCGTGAGCACCGAGACCACCGGGGGGATCACGCGCGACGTGACGGGCGCCGAGACGCACGCCACCATCGTGGCGCTCGCCGAGTCGCCCCGCCGCGCGGGGTGGCTGTTCGCGGGCACGGACGACGGCCGGGTGTGGATGACGCGGGACGACGGTGCGGCGTGGACCGAGCTCACGGGTCGCTTTCCGGGGGTTCCCGAGGGCACCTGGGTGAGCCGCATCGAGCCGTCGCACCACGCCGACGGACGCTTCTACGTCACCTTCGACGGGCACCGCGCGGACGACTTCACCCCCTACGCGTACGTCACCGATGACGGAGGCCAGACCTTCCGCTCCATCGCCGACGGACTGCCGCGAGGCGGACCGGACTACGTGCACGTGATCCGCGAGGACACCGAGAACGAGAACCTGCTCTTCGTGGGCACCGACGTTGGCGTCTACGCGTCGCTCGACCGGGGGGGCTCGTGGCAGCGCTTCATGAACGGGTTGCCCACCGTGCCGGTGCACGATCTCAAGATCCACCCGCGCGATCGTGAGCTCATCGCCGGCACGCACGGTCGCTCGATCTGGATCGTCGACATCGCGCCGCTGGCGCAGGTCGCGGGGCGCGGCCTGGGCGAGGACGTGATCCTGTTCGATCCGACCCCGGGCCTCCAGTTCGGCAATCCGTACGTAGGGGGCGAGTCTACGGGGCATCGCACGTTCCGCGGCGACAGCCCGCGCTACGGGGCCGAGATCGCCTATTACGTGCCCCGCGGCGTGTCCACCGCCTTGCTCCGCGAGCGCAGGGAAGCCGCCGCGGAAGACCGCGACGGCTCCGAGGGCGGGGGCGGCGCGTCGCGGGCGCGGTCCCAGGCCGAGTTCATCATCCTGGACGCCGCCGGCGACACGGTGCAGATCCTCGGCGGCACCCTGACGCCGGGGCTGAAGCGCGTGTACTGGAACTTCCAGCCGCGCTCCCTTCCGGAGCCGCTGTCGCCTGCGGAGCGTCGCGACAGCCTCGAGAGCGCGCGGGCCATGCGCGCGGTGGCCGACTCTCTCATCGCCGCAGGGTACGACACCGCGGCGGTGGAGCGGGCCGTGGAGACCTTCGGCGCTCGCGGCCGCGCCGGCCGCGCCACCTTCGCGGGGGGCGGGGCGCCGCCGGTGCAGGAGTTCCGGGAGCGCCCCGGCGAGAATTATCCGACCCGGCCCGCCACGCCCCCGGGCGAGCGGGCCGCCGCCCCCGCCGCGCCGGCCGGCGGAGGGACCCGCCAGGTGAACCAGGCGTTCTTCCGCGCTCTCCGAGCGCGGGGCGTGGGTCTCGGGCGTTTCCGGCCGCGCGCCGACGACGAGCTGGCCGATCCGGGCAGGTACACGGTCGTCCTGCGGATGGGGGACCGCACCTGGTCGACCGGCCTCGACGTCGTGCGCGCGCCGGGCTACTCGGTTCGACCCTGAGCCTCGCATCGATGCTGTGGGTGGCCCCGCGTCCATGATACCTTGGGGCCCTGCGGACCCGCACTCGAGGTTGAGAATGACCGATCCGAGCGATGCAAGAGCGCCCGTCCGGCTCCTCGCCGGGATATGCCTCGCGGCGGCGGCCAGCGGCGCGTGGGGCCCGGCGTGCCTGTCGGCCCAGGAGACGGCGTCCTCGTACGAGGCGGGGACGCGCGGCACGCGCTGGCTAGAGGGACAGAGCGGGTTGACCATCAAGATGTTGGTCGAGGCGTCCAACCTGGGCGGCGGCGAGGTCGAGCTGGGGGAGATCACGTTTCCGGTCGGGGCGGGCGCCTCGGGCGGGGGGCATACGCACGGCCGCGTCGAGATCTTCTACATCCTCTCCGGCACTTTCGACCACGTCGTCAACGGGCAGGCCCACCGCCTGACCGGCGGCATGGTCGGCATCGTGCGTCCGGGGGACGAGGTCATCCACCGCGTGGTGGGCGATACGCCGGTCCGCGCCCTGGTCATCTGGGCCCCCGGCGGCGAGGCCGAGCGCCTCGGGTCGTTCTTCCGCGAGCGAGCGCTCGCCGACCCCCCGCCGTTTTGAGGGCGCGCCGCACGCACGGCAAGCAACCCATCGCGAGGGTGGGCCGATGACGATCACGGAGTTCGTTCGACGCCATTATCGACACTTCAACGCCGCCACGCTGGTCGAGGCGGCGGACGCCTACGCCGAGCACGTCGAGGCGGGCGGGAAGATGATGGTCACCCTGGCTGGTGCGATGAGCACGGCCGAGCTCGGGCTGTCTCTGGCGGAGATGATCCGCCGCGACAAGGTGCACGCCATCACGTGCACGGCGGCCAACCTCGAGGAAGACCTGTTCAACCTGGTCGCGCACGATCACTACGAGCGCATCCCCAACTGGCGCAATCTGACGCCTCAGCAGGAAAAGGACCTGGAGCGCCGGGGTCTGAATCGCGTGACGGACACGTGCATTCCGGAGGAGGAGGCGTTCCGCAAGCTCGAAGGACCAATGACGGCCCTGTGGCGCGAGGCGGAGCGCGCCGGCCGTCCGCACTTCCCCCACGAGTTCTTCTACCGGCTGATCCGGGACGGCACGCTGGAAGCGGAGTACCAGATCCCCGCGGAGGACTCCTGGCTGGCGGCCGCCGCCGAGCGCGACCTGCCCCTCTTCGTTCCCGGGTGGGAGGATTCGACGATGGGGAACGTGTTCGTGGCCGCGGTGCTGGCGGGGAGGCTCGAGGGCTACGGCGCGATCAGGCGCGGCGTCGAGTACATGCACGCGCTCGCCGTGTGGTACGTGGAGCTGACCACCGGCGCGCGGTTGCGCCCGCTGGACGGGGATGCGGCGGACGGGGAAGAAGAGGACGTGCTCAGCGGCATCAGTCACAACGGAGGCGCATCCCACCCCGGGGTCGGCTTCTTCCAGATCGGCGGCGGGATCGCGGGCGACTTCCCGATCTGCGTCGTGCCGATGATCCACCAGGACCTGGGCGTCGCCTGTCCCTACTGGTCCTACTTCTGCCAAATCTCCGACTCGACGACGAGCTTCGGCTCGTACTCGGGGGCGATCCCATCGGAGAAGATCACCTGGGGCAAGCTGGACATCTCGACGCCCATGTTCGTGATCGAATCGGATGCCACGATCGTGGCCCCGCTCATGTTCGCGCGCGTGCTCGGCTGGTAGGCGACCGAAGCCGCTATTCGGGGACCAGGTAGGTGTAGCCGGCCAGCGCCGACTGGTAGAACTCGAGAAGCGACCGGCTCTCGCCCACCGTCATGCGCCCCTCGCGCACCGCGCGCTCGCAGTCCTGCCGCAGCGTGGGGAACAGGTTCCCCACTTCGTACTGCACGTACGAGAGCACCTCGCCGGCCGTGTCCCCCTCGACGAACTCCTCGATCCACCACTCGTTCCCCTCGTCGAGCCGGATGTGCACGACGTGCGTGTCGCCGAACAGGTTGTGCAGATCTCCAAGCGTCTCCTGGTAGGCGCCGACCAGGAACGCACCGAGGTAGTAGGGCTCGCCCGGCACGATCGGGTGCAGTGCGAGCGCCCGGCGACAATCGCGGCTCTCCGCGTCCGGGAAACGGTCGAGCTTGCCGTCGGAATCGCACGTGATATCCGCCAGCACGCCCAGGCGCGTGGGCGGCTCGTCGAGCCGGTGGATCGGCATCATCGGGAAGAGCTGGTCGATGGCCCAGGTGTCCGGGAGCGATTGGAAGATGGAGAGGTTGCAGAAGTACGTCTCCCCCAGGATGCGCTCCAGGCTGTCCAGCTCTTCGGGGGCAGATTCTTCGGCCCGCGCGTAGTCGCGGGCGCGGGCGAGCGTGGCCCAGAAGAGGCGCTCGGCCAGCGCGCGGTGCGGGAGCGACAGGTAGCCGAGCCCGAACAGGTGCATCGCCTGTTCCCGCGCCTGCATCGCGTCGTGGTGCGCCTCGGCCCACCGCTCCGCATCCACGGCGTGGTAGGCCACCACGAGGTCGCGCAGCGGCGGGGGAAGATCCTCGTCCTCCTCGGCCGCCTCGAGCGTCGGCAGCTCGTGACCCTCCACGTGCGTCGGTCCCGAGCTGCCGAGCACGTCGAACACGAGCACGCTCTGGTAAGCCGCGATGGCGCGCCCCGACTCGGAGATGATGGTCGGGTGCTCGACGCCCGTCGCATCGCAGATGCTGCCCACCCGATACACCACCTCGTTCGCATACTCGAGTACGGTGTAGTTGATCGACGAGTCGGCGGTGGACTCGCTTCCGTCGTAATCGACCCCCAGCCCTCCGCCGACGTCGATATAGCGGAGTCCCGCGCCCATCTCGACGAGCTGCGTGTAGATGTGCGTCAGCTCCCCCACCGCTTCCTTGAGCGCCCGGATGTCCGAGATCTGGCTCCCCGGGTGGCAGTGCAGGAGCTGCAGACAGTCGAGCATGCCGCGCTGGCGCAGCCCCTCGAACACCTCCAGCAGCTCGGTCGCGAAGAGGCCGAACTTGGACCGGTACCCCGACGATTCGCTCCACCGCCCGGCGCCCGAGCTGGCGAGCTTGACGCGCACGCCGATGGCCGGCCGGACGTCGTAACGCTCGGCGTACTTGAGGACGAGCTGGAATTCGGAGAGGTTCTCGACGACGGGGATGATGTTGCGGCCCAGCTTGGTGGCCAGGACCACCGCCTCGATGTAGCGGTCGTCCTTGAATCCGTTGCAGATGATGGGTCGATCTCCGGCGCCCCCCGTCATCGCCATCACGGCCAGCAGCTCGGGCTTCGACCCCACCTCGAGGCCGAACTCGTAGCTCTCGCCGTAGCGGAAGACCTCCTCCACCACGGGGCGCTGCTGGTTGACCTTGATGGGATAGACGGCGATGTAGCGCCCCTCGTAGGCGTTCTCGTGTATGGCCGTGCGAAACGCGTCGTGCAGGCGTTGCAGGCGGTCGGCCAGGATGTCGGAGAAGCGGATCACGACGGGGGCGTGCAGGCCGCGCTCGGCCAGACCCTCGACGACTTCGAGCAGGTCGATCTCGCTCTCGGGCGTGGTATCCGGGCGCACCATGACGTGGCCGGACTCGCCGACAACGAAGTATCCCTGGCTCCAGGCGGAGATCTGGTAAAGCGACTCCGCGTCCTTTACCGTCCACGTCGGCGTGGCGACGGGGCGCGTATGCTCGGTGATGGTCACGCGGCGTATTGTACCCGCGCACCGCGAGCGCGGGAAGCGCGGTGCGCACGGAGAGGCTGGACCGAGACATGAAGACGCTGCTCGTCCTCAGGCACGCCAAATCCTCGTGGGACGATCCCGGCCTGCGGGATCATGATCGTCCCCTCAACCCGCGGGGTGCCCGCGACGCCCCCCGCATGGGGAAGCTCATCGTGGAGGAGGACCTGGTCCCCGACCGCATCCTCAGCTCGACGGCGGTCCGCGCCCTCTCGACGGCCGAGCTGGCCGCGAGCGAGTTCGATCGGGGGGTTGAAATCGAGAGCACCCGCGACCTCTACCTCGCCTCTCCCCACACCTACCTCGAAGTCCTGGCCGAGCTGGCCGGCGATGCCGAGCGCGTCATGGTCGTCGGTCACAATCCCGGCATCACCGCCCTCGTCACGCTGCTCTCGGGCGTGTGCGAAGAGATGCCGACCGCCGCCCTGGCCGCCATCGAGCTCGACATCGAGCGCTGGGAGGAGCTGAACGAGGTCGGGCGCGGACGCCTGCTCGGTTTCTGGCGCCCCAAGGCGCTCGATCGGGACTGAGCTTCCAACGACCGAGCCGGCGAGCGTCCCTCGCGAGCCCGGGCCGCCGGTCCAAGCGTCGGCCACGGCGGGCGGGACGCCTGCCCCCACCATCGTCTCGGCGCGTTCGGTCCGCGCGTAGATGAGATCTCCCAGCGGGGAGTTGTCCCCGTTGGCGGAGTTGGCCGCCACGTGCAGGACCACAGGGCCCGCACGTTCGGGGACCACCCAGCGGAACCGCCAGCGCGCCGTCCCATCCGCCACGCCGGTGCCTCCCGCGGTGTGATGGGCGTACTGCACGGCCGAGGCGGAGTCGACGAGCACGGCGACCGCACCGCCAGCGGCCTCCAGACGCCCCGCCTGCGCTCCCGAGCGGGCTCCCTCGGCCCAACGAACGGCCGCCTGAAAGCCCGCGCTCGTCATGTCGGGGCTCCACAGCGTGATCGTGACGATCCGCGTCTCGCCCGCGAGGAGCGGCGCCTCGAGACCCCGCACCTCGAGCGTGCCCGGAGGCGCATCGAGGGGGCCGTCGTCATGGCAAGCCCGGCAGGTCGGCTCTCCGAATCCGCCCGTGTGCCCCGCCGGGGGCGCCTCGAAGTGCGCCTCCCGCTCGGGCGGCGAGGATGGCCACGGGCGCGGGCCCGGTTCCGCCCCGAGTCCCGCGCCGGTCAGCCGACAGAGTCCGGCGACCCCGGCCAGGGCCGCCACGGCGCCGCTCAGCCGCAACGTGAGATGGTCAGCGGACGGGCAGGACCGCGCGCCCGATCGTGTTCACATCCGTGCCGAACCAGACCGTGTGCGTGTCCGGATCGTAGTGCATGTGGCGGATCGTGCCGCCCCCGCTCCCCACCTCCACCGTGCTGATGAACCGCTCGGTCACCGTATCGAAACCCACGAAGCGGTTGGGCTGCACCCCGGTCTCCACCAGCCATATGCGGTCGTACTTGTCGATCGCCACCCCGTAGGGCCTCGAATCCTCGCCGGCCGGCAGATCCCACTCCTCGGTGAAGCCGTCTCCCTCGACGACCAGGCCCAGCTTGCCGCGGGCGTAGTCGACGTACCAGACGCGGTCCTTGGAGTCGATGACCAGCCGCCGCGGCAGGGCGCCCTCGGGGAGGTCGTAGCCGATCAGCTCGAACGAGCCGGGATCCACCATGCCGATGAGGTTCGTGTTGAAATGCGCGATCCACGGACGGTTCTTGGAGTCCATCTTGATCCCGTACGGACGGCTCGAGCTGCTGCGGCCCCCGGTCACCTCCGGCGGCTCGACGAACCTGACCTGACGCGTGGACCTGTCCAGGTGGCCGATCAGGTTCCCCCCCTGGACCGTGAACCAGATGTCGCCTTCCGAATCCCACACCAGCGTGTGCGGATCGCGCGCCCGCTCGTCGGGGAGCATGATCTTGTCGATCGATCCCGTGGCCGGGTCGATGATCCCGATGTGGTGCGCTCGGTTCCCCGCGTAATACACCATCCCGTCTTCGGCGACGATCAGGTTGTGCGGTCCGGTGCCGGGGTCCATGTCGTAGCGCTTGAACTCGCCCGTGGTCGGGTCGAGCACGGCCGCGTAGTGCGCCGCCTGACCCACGAACCACACGCGCCCGTCGGGGCCGACGAAGGGGTCCCTCGGGCGGCTCTCGGGATACGGTACCGTCCACTCCTCGAGCGTGGGGTCGTCGGCGCCCCTCGTCGACTGCCCGGTCGCGGCCGGCGCCAGCCCGGCCGCCAGCGCGAGCGCCATCAGCCCACCCGTCCATGTTCGTCTCATCGCTCCGCTCCTCCGTGGGACGCGATCCGAGTCGTGCCCGGCCGCGTCGCGGCCATCGGTCAATTGGCGATCCTCACGTAGCGCTCCAGGCGGGCCACCTCCCGCTCGTCGACGTACTTGCCGATCTCACGCCGGAACCGGGCCATCCCATCGTAGGGACGGTATTCCTCGAACTCGTGCGCCATGCGGGGACCCACCCCCGGGATGAGCAGAATCTCGGCTTCCGATGCGGCGTTCAAGTCCAGCGGAATCCACACGTGCCCGTAGAGCGCCTCGCGCGCCGCTTCGTCCACATGGGGGGCGAGCGCCGCGTCGACCGCCAACATGTCCGCGAACGGCCTGGCGGCGAGCAGCGCCGACGTGACGGCGGCCGTCATGCCGGGCACAGCGGCGAGCTCCGCCTCGGTCGCCCGGTTGGGATCGAGGAGCGCCGCTCCCGGGGCGGCCCGCGACGAGGCGGCGGCCGGGGCCGAGGCCGCCGGTTCCGCCGCCGGAGCGGCTCCCTCGTCCGCGCGCTCGCCCCCCGCGCACGCGCCGAGCCCCAGGCCCGGCACGAGGAGGGCGACCCAGGCCCACGATGCCAGCGTTCGTCCGACGCTCATGCTTCCTCTCCTCTGATGCGATCTGACGGCCCGTCCGCTCCGGAACGTGCCGCTCGCGAGTTCTCGCTCGCCGTGGTGGCCGGGTGCCGATAGCCGTACAGGACGCACAGGACCCCCAGCAGGATCATCGTTCCGGGAGCCAGCGCCGGCGTGGCCCCCGTCAGGGCCCGGCCTACCAGCTCGAGCCCGCCCAGCGCCGGTCGCATCTCGAGCTCGAACTCGACGTTGCCCCGGTAATGCAGGATAACACCCACGACGCCCGCCATGATGAACGCGCCCCCCAGCAGTCGTAGGAAGCGCACCGCCGTCGCCGACCCGCGCAGGGCGACCGCCGCGCCGGCCAGCAGGCCCGCCCCGAGGAGCACGAGCGGGATCCACTGCATCCAGTCCTCGGTGTGCCCCAGCAGTACGAGCTCGAGCCCGCTGCCCGCCATCCCGAGGCACAGCGCGGCCAGCAGAATCCGGCGGAGGAAGGCGAGGGTGGCGGCGGAGTCCGGTCGCTCGGCCGCCGCGCGGCCGTGCACCTCAGCCAACCGGCCCGGCAGGTGCCGCGGGCGAGGTGCGGGGAGGGTCGTCCATGCCGCGCAAGATGACGCGTGGCCCGCGGGCCTCGCAACGATCCGCCGTACGGGCCGAACCGTGCCGGCCGGGGGGTCAGGCGGCTCGCCGCGGAGTTCCCGCCAGGGCCCGCGCCGTGGGCCGGATGAGATAGAGGTTCGAGATGGCGCGGCCCACCAGGAAGGCGGTGAACGCGGCGGTCACGCCGACCCATCCCAGACCCCACGCCGCCGCCGCGAACACCAGCGCCACGGCGATCACCTCGGCCGCCGTGGCGACCGTGATGGGGCCGGTGCGGCGGTTCTTCATGAGCACCCCGCGCTGGAGCGAGAGCCACACGCCCAGGAAGGGGACCGGCGCGAGCACGCGGGCCGCCGGCACCGCGAACCCGGCGAGCTCCGGAGAGAGGCCGGAGATCGTTTCGAACCACACCGACGACAGGGGCGTGAAGGCGATGGCGCCGAGCGTGGCCGAGGCCAGCAGGCCGAGCCCCACCGCGAAGCGCGACAGCTCGTGATATCCGTCGCGGCCCCGGCCCAGGAGCGCGATGACCGCGTCCTGGAAGCTGAGTCCCAGCGAGCGGAAGATGAAGCCCAGCGCGTGCACGACCGGAAAGACGGCCAGCGATTCCACCGGCGCCGCGGAGCGTCCCATGAAGAAGGTCAGCATGGGTTGAATGGCCAGCCCGATGAAGGAGGTGAGCGCCAGCGGGTAGTAGAAACGGGTGATGTCCCGGTAGCCGAGTCCGGGGTCGGAGGCGACCGGCGACGCTTCGCCCTCGGCCAGCAGCCGGGCGATGCTGCCGCGCGCCATCCAGCGCGCCGCCAGGGCCTCCACCACGACCGCGGTGGACAGCGCGGCGGCCCCCACCGAAGCACCGGGGACTTCGGTGAGCAGCGCCAGCCCGAGCGCCGCCGCGGTCATGGATGCGAGGCGGATCACCGTGCCGTACGCCACCAGCCGCGTCTTTCCCGAGCGGATGAGCACGCCTTGCAGGAAGCGGCGGTACCCGATGGCGGCCGGCCAGGGCAGAAAGCACCACAGGGCCCCGTACGTGAGCCGCGCCACCTCGGCCGGCAGCCCCAGCGCCCCCTCGAACAAGGCGCGATGGAGCGGCGGCACGAGAACGAGCAGGAGGAGCCCCGTCGAGAGCGCGTTGAGCCCATTGGCGAAGTTGCGGAGCTTGCGATAGCTGCTCCCGTCCTCGACCAGGGCCGTGGCGGCGCTCAACAGCATGATCACCGGTGCCTCGACCAGCACGGCGAAGGCGAGGGCCACGCCGTAGGCGGCCAGCCCGAGCTTCGGATCGGCCAGCCGCGCCACCACCGCGGCCAGGAACGGCCCCTCGGCCGCCATCATGAGCCACGTCGCGGCCAGCGGAACCCAGAACCAGAAGATGCCGCGTGGGGTGAGGCCCCCGGTGGGGCGCTCGGCGTGTGCGGACGACAGGGGGATCGGACTCCTGGTCAGCGATTCGCGCGCTCGACGGGCCCCACCTTCGCGGCGCGGATCGCGGACGTCAATCTTCGAGCGCCGCCTCGAGGATGCGCTCGAGTCCCGAGTCGAACGCCACCAGCACCACCCGACGGGGCGGTCCGGCGGCCGCCAGCGCCGCGCGGGACTCGCGCACCGCGATGGTCGCAGCCTCCTCCGGTGGGTAGCCGTAGGCACCGCAACTGATGGCCGGGAAGGCGAGGCCGTCGAGGTCGTGTCGCCGCGCGATGTCGAAGGCGGCGCGATAGCAGGAGGCGAGCAGATCGGGCTCGTCCGACGCGCCCCCGTGCCACACCGGTCCGACCGTGTGGATCACCCAGCGCGCCGGAAGATCGAAGCCCGGGGTGAGGCGCGCCTCGCCGGTCGGGCAGCGCACGCCCGGACGGACTTCCGGGACGGCACGACAAGCCTCGAGCAACCGCGGCCCCGCCGCGCGGTGGATGGCCCCGTCGACGCCGCCGCCGCCCAGCATGTGCTCGTTGGCCGCATTCACGATAGCGTCGACGTCCAGCGTCGTGATGTCGCCGCGCCACACGCGCGGGTCGCTAGCCACGGCCGACCGGGGCCGGGCCTCCCGGCGTCGCGGGTCCCGCCGTCCGCCGCCTCACCTGCGGGTCGAGTAGCGCCACATGGGCGCCGCGAAAGAGGCCAGCGTGGCCAGGGCCGTGATGAGGCCTGGCCCGAGGAGGACCGCGAACAGCCAGGCCTCCGCCGCCGTGCTCGCCTCCCGGGTCACGAAGTACCACGCCGCCGGCGGCAGCAGGAGGCAGCCCGCGCCGAGCACGAACAGACCCAGCGTCCTGCGCCGGGCCAGGAGCCACACGCCGAGCACCAGCCCGATCGCCAGGCTGCCCGGGATGGCGCTGTGCCAGGCCGCGCTGGGGCGATAGGCGGTGGCGAACACGTAGAGGTTGAGGACCGCCGCGAGGTTGCACACGATCGCCCAACGCACGAGCGACAGGCGGCGGCCGGCCCATTCCAGGCCCGCCGAACCCTCGAAGTGCCGAAACATCCGCTCCCCGGCCAGCGACCCGATCAGCGCGAGCGCCGCCGCCGCCGCGATCCATACCCGCGCCCGATCGAGCCCCGGCCCGGGCGTGGCGAGCAACGCCACCGTCCAGGGCAGCACGGCCACGCCCGTGGCCAGGCCGAGCCACCGACTCCACGTCCAGCCCCGCGCGAGCCCCAAGCTGGTGAGGGCGAGCGGGACGAGGAGGAGCCGCAGGGCGACCGAAAGGCGCCGGGACTCGGCTTCGAGCGCCGGGGGCGACGTGAGGATGAGAGCCGCGAACGCGAGCAGCGCCAGCGCGGCGAGGACGATACGAAGCCGGACCATGTCGGCGGCTCGACGGGGTCCGGCTAGGCGGAAGAGGCCCGGAAGCCGCGCAGCGCTTCGCGGATCATGAGGAGCTCGCTCAGGTTGTCGGTGGTGAGGAGACCGACCAACCGCTGGTCGCGGATCACCGGAAGGGAGCCGCCGGCATCACCCTGAAGGCGGATGAGCACTTCTTCCAGCGGTTCTTCGGGGTCGACGCCCCGCACGGCGCGCTCCATCACCGACGCCACGGGAGCGCCCTCGCCCACGCGCGCGAGCCCCTCCACCAGCCTCGCGCGCGTGAGCACGCCGACCACCCGCCCGCCCTCCAGGACGGGGAAGTCCTGCTGGAATCCCTCCAGCACCAGATCCACGGCCCGGGCCAGGGCGTCGTGCGGCGCGAGGGTACGGAAGTGCGTGATCATGGCCGCGTGCACCGGAACGCCGGCCAGGGCCGATCGCAGGCGCACCAGCGACGCCTCTCCGGCGGCACCCAGCCACACGAAGAAGGCGATGAGCACGAGGAACGGGTTGGTGAACAGACCCAGGAATCCGAAGAGCACGGCCATGGTCTGACCGATCCCCGCCGCCACCTGCGTGGCGCGCACGTAGCTCATGCGGAGCGCGAGGAGCGCGCGCAGGACGCGGCCGCCGTCCATGGGGAAGGCCGGCAGCATGTTGAACACGACGAGGGCGACGTTCACCCACACCATCTGGTCGAGGAACCCGCCCCCGGCCCGGACCGCCTCATCGAACCCGCCGAGTCCCCCGCGCAGCACGGTCAGGAGCAAGAACCCCAGCGCTAGGACCACGTTGACCGCCGGCCCGGCCAGCGCCACCAGGAGCTCCTGCTTCGGGTCCTCCGGCATCCGTTCCAGGCGGGCAACCCCGCCGATGGGCAGGAGCGTGATGTCGCGCGTGCCGATGCCGAAGCGCCGCGCCATCAACGCGTGCCCCAGCTCGTGGAGGACGATGATGGCGAAGAGGCAGATGATGAACACCACTCCAGCGAGCGCGTCGCCGAGGCTCTGGCGCGTCGTGTACGCGCTGATCGCGACCCATCCGACGAGGAGGAAGAACGTGGCGTGCACGTTGAGGTCGATGCCGGCGATGCGGCCGATGCGCCAGGACCACTTCTTCATGCGGCCTCGCTACGAGAGCCGTTTCGAGGGCGACGGGGACGGGGCGCGGCCCGTCCCCGCCCGATGTGGACGGAGTTACGCCCCCCGGGGCGGCCGTGCAACGCCGCTCGCCTCACCCCGCTTCGCGGGCCGCGATCCACACGGCCGTCGACGCCGCCACCGCGGCCGCCACGTGGAGGCCGGCCCCGATCTCCTCGGCCGCTTCCAGCACGCCGGCCCGCTCGAACAGCCAGTGCCAGTCGTGTCCGTGTCCGCCGACGAGGGGCAGCACCTGGGCGTTGGCATCGGCCATGTACTCCGCCGTGTACATGGCGCTCTCGGCCGCCCACACGCCGCACACGCCGGCCTCGAAGCGTTGCTCGCGGCGCCAGAAGTAGACCACGAACGCGAGTGGGAAGAACAACTGGAGCAACGTTCCG
>JBFIOX010000023.1:0-14490 GCA_041610455.1 Gemmatimonadota bacterium | reverse complement strand
CGCGGGACTGGCGCGCTACCGGATCGGCGGACCCGCGGACCGCCTCGGGCGCCCCGCGTCGCGCGCCGAGCTGCGGGCGGCCCTCGCCGACATCGGCGAGACGGGGTTCGAGGTCCTGGGCACGGGGGCCAACGTGCTCGTCTCGGAGGCGGGGCTCCGCCAGGCCGTGCTCGTGCTGGGGGGAGAACTCGAGTTCGCGCGGGTCGGGGCCCAGTCGATCGAGGTCGGCGCCGCCACGCGGCTGCCCGCCCTCGCCAGGCTCGCGAGGACGGAGGCCCGCCTCGGCTTTCGCTTCCTCGAGGCGGTCCCGGGTACGGTGGGAGGAGGTCTGCGCATGAACGCCGGCTCGCGCGACGCGTGGCTCTGGCACTTGGCGGAGTGGGCCGAGGCGATGACGCCCGAGGGCGAGGTCGTACGGCTCACGCCGGCCGCTGCCCGCCCCACGTATCGTCGCGTGGAGGTGCCCGAGAGCTGGGTGTTCGTGTCGGCCTCGTTCGCCGCCGAGCCGGGCGATCCCGGAGAGATCATGGAGGCGCACCGCGAGTTTCGCGACCGCAAGGTGCGCGACCAGGTCTACGAGCTTCCCTCGGTCGGATCGACATGGAAGAACCCGGGCCCTCCGCACGGCTCCGCGTGGGAGGTCGTCGATCGGGTGGGCATGCGCGGGGCGCGCAGAGGGGACGCCCAGATCGCGGAGCGCCACGCGAACTTCATCGTCAACCTGGGAGCGGCGACGGCGGATGACGTCCTCGATCTGATGATCGAGACGCGCCGTCGCGCCCACGAGTCGCTCGGCGTGTGGTTGGAGCCGGAGATCAAGCTGTGGGGCTTCGACGCGGAGCGCTTGGCCGCCGTGGGGGCCTCGTGAGGGCCCGGCTCGCGCGTCTCACGCGGCGGGGCCGGCGGCGCCTGTTCGTCGTGTCCACGGCGGGGATCCTGGGCGGCGGCGCCCCCCTCTGGGTGCCGCAGATGCTGGCCACGCTGCCCGCCTTCTCGGTGCGCGAGGTGGTCGTGGTGGGCACGCGGTACACCCCGCCCGACGAGATCAAGCGCCTGGCGGGAATCGAGGTGGACGCCTCCGTTTGGGACGACCCGCGGATCTGGGAGGACCGCGTCCGGCAGCACCCCATGGTGCGGGACGTGGACGTGCGTCGGGAGGGGTTGCGCACGCTCGAGATCGCGGTGGTCGAGAAGCGGCCGGTGGCCCTGGTGGTCACGCCGGAGCTGCGTCCGGTGAACGGAGAAGGTCGCGTGCTGCCGTTGGATCCCGCCGAGGCCCATCTGGACCTGCCGGTGATCGGCGGACTCGCCAACGTGGAGGGCGAGGTGGTGGCGGACGCCGGCGTGCGCGAGCTCGCGCTCCTGCTCGAGGAGCTGAACCGTGCCAACGCGGAGTTCGTGTCGGTCGTGTCGGAGGTGTCGCGCACGCCCGAAGGCGCGTATCGCTTCGTCATGCTCCCGAGCGCCGACGCGGGCGTCGTGCTCCTGCCGCGCGAGGATCCGGTGCTGGCGCTGGATCGGGTGTCGATCGCCCTCGGGCACATCGAGGATGAGCGGGTCGCGCATGCGGATGCCCGCTTCGCGGGCCAGGTGGTATTGAAGCGGGCGGAGGCGAGATGATGCGGGGAATGGGGAGCATCGCCGGGGTCGACATCGGGTCGACCAAGACCTGCGCCGTGATCGCCGATGCGCGCCCCGGGCGGGATCCGCGCGAGCCCTTGTCCATTCTGGGTGTGGGGACGGCGCGCTCGGAGGGCATGAAGGGCTCGTCCGTCACGAACCTCGAAGCCGCCACGCGCGCGGTGCGCCTCGCGCTGGGGCAGGCCGAGGCGATGGCCCGCTGCGAGGCGGAGACGGTGTACGTCGCGATCCCCAGTCCCTGCGCCGACACCTCGCGGTCCCGCGGGGTGGTCGCCGTCGGGGGTACCGAGATCGGGCCGACCCACGTCAGGCGCGTGCAAGAGGTCGGACAAGCCGTTCCGGTCCCTCCCGACCGCCAGCTGATTCACGCCCTCTGCCAGGAGTACTCGGTGGATGGCCGCGGCGGGATCCAGGATCCCGTCGGCATGGTCGCGACACGGCTCGAGGCGGATGTGTGTATCGTGACCGCAGACTCGGGCGTGTGCCGCGATCTGGGCAAAGTGGTGGATCGCGCGGGCTACCGTCCGGAGGAGTTCGTGCTCGCGCCGCTCGCCGCGGGCATGGCGGTGCTGGACGAGCGGGAGCGAGAGGCGGGGGTCGCACTGATCGAGCTCGGCGGGGCCGGCGCCGACGTGCTCGTGTACCGCGGGCGCCGGATCGTGCACGCCGCCACGCTCCCCTGGGGCGGTGCGGCGGTGACGCGCGATATCGCGCGGGGACTGGGGATCTCGGAGGAGGAGGCCGAGCGACTGAAGCAGCGCTTCGGCAGCGCGCGTCGCAGCGCGGTGGATGCCAAGGAGCAGCTCGAGGTGTCGGGTCCCTCGCAGGGAGGCGGACGTCGCGTCTCTCGCGAGCTGTTGGCGCACATCATCGAGCAGCGGCTGGACGAGATCCTCGGGCTCGTTTACGACGAGCTCGAAGAGGCCGAGGTGCTCGATGGGCTGGGTGCGGGGGTCGTCCTGTCCGGGGGCGGCGTGGCTCTTCCCGAGATGGAGGACCTGGCGCGGTCCGTCTTCAACCTGCCGGTGCGGGTGGGCGCTCCCGGGGCGGGGATCTCGGGGGCGACCAAGGCGGTCGCGTCCCCGGCCTGCGCGACGGCCGTGGGATTGGCGCTGTACGGCGGGACGCTGGGAGGGCAGGGCGGCTTGGCGGGGGCGACGCGCGTGCTGGCGCGCATGGGGGTGTGGCTACGTGAGTTCTTTTGAGGACTCGAACCGTGGACGGGAAACAGGGAGCGGAGGCGCAAATGGTTTTCGAGTTCGATGACGACATCGCGCGAAATGCGCGAATGAAGGTGGTTGGGGTCGGAGGCGCCGGCGGAAACGCGGTCAACCGGATGATCGACGAGCAACTGGAGGGCGTCGAGTTCATCGCGGTGAACACAGACCTGCAGGCGCTGCAGAAGTCCAACTCGCACCTCCGGATACAGATCGGCAAGCGGCTGACGCGCGGCCTGGGGGCGGGCGCGCGGCCCGAGATCGGGCGCCAGGCGATCGCCGAGACCGACGACGAGATGCGAAAAGCGCTCGCCGGCGCGGATCTTGTATTCGTGACGGCCGGTATGGGGGGCGGCACGGGTACCGGTGCGGCCCCCGTGATCGGGAGGATCGCTCGCGAGCTCGGAGCGCTGTGCATCGCGATCGTCACGCGGCCCTTCCACTTCGAGGGGAAGAAGCGGATGCGTCACGCCGAGATCGGGCTGCGAGAACTGCGGCGCGCGGTCGACACGATGATCGTCGTGCCGAACGAGCGCCTGCTCGCGGTGGTCGGCAAGGATACGACGTTTCGCGAGGCGCTCAAGAAGGCCGACGAGGTCCTCTTGCACGCCACCCAGGGGATCTCGGACCTGATCTCGGTCACGGGCGAGGTGAACGTAGATTTCGCGGACGTGCGGACCGTCATGTCGAACCGCGGGGCCGCGCTGATGGGGACCGGCCGCGCGAGCGGCGAGGATCGCGCCGTGGATGCCGCGCAACAGGCCATTTGCTCTCCCCTACTCGACAACGTATCCATCAACGGCGCCACGGGCGTCCTCGTAAACATCACGGGCGGGCCCGACCTGACGATCGAGGAGGTCACGACGATCAACTCGATCATCCAGGAGGCCGCCGGCGAGGACGGCGAGATGATCTTCGGGGTCGTGCACGACCCGCAGCTCGAAGGCTCGCTGCGCGTGACGGTGATCGCGACCGGGTTCGGCGAGCCCGTCGAGGACGACGAGCCGGTGATCCCGGTGCAGTCGACCGCCCCGACGCGCGCGCAGCCGGTCGTCATCGGTTCCAGGTACGAGGGGCCGCGACTGGTCGAAGAGATCGGGTCGGAGGCCGCGTCCGAGGACCTCGGCGCGGAGACCTGGGACGAGACGAGCGAGACGTTCGAGGATTTGGAGATCCCGACCTTCATCCGGCGTCAGATGGACTGAGATTGATCCGCGGCCGGGCGGGTTGACGCGCGGCCGGGTCGAATACGGGGGTGCGGTTGTTGGAACCCGAGCGTAGGAAGACCGGCCGCGTCTGGCTGCTCGCGCTTTTCGTGGGCGCGGGGCTCGCCTGGGGCCTTCTCGGCATGGCCCGCAGCGGCCCCGAGGTCGTCAAGCACGTCGAGGTCCCCACGCCGCCGCCGCCCGTGACGGTGGTGCACAGCCTCGAGTCGGGCCAGACGCTGGGAGACGTGTTCCAGATGCACGGGCTCACCGGGCCCGAGATCGTCGCCGTCGTCGACGTGATCCGCGCGTACGAGAGTCCGCGGCGGCTGCGGGCCGGCACCGAGATCCACCTCGCCGTGCGCCCGCACGAATCGCCCAGCCGGATCAGCCTCGCGCTCGACCGTGATCGAACCCTGCACCTTTACACCGAGCCCGGCTCGGCGGACGCCTGGGTGGCGCGGCTCGATTCCGTCCACATCACCCGCGACACCATCCTCGTCGCGGGGCTCGTGAGCACCAACCTGTACGATGCCGAGTTGAGCGGCGATGTCGATCGACTCGCCTCGGGAGAGCGCTGGGAGATCGTGTCTCAGCTCTCGCGCGTCTTCGCGTGGCAGATCGATTTCTGGCGCGATATTCGGGTCAACGACGCCTACCGGGTGGTCATCGCGCGCGAGGTGCGGCCGGACGGGTCGCTGCGCTCGGCCCGAATGCTGGCGGCGGAATTCCGCAACGACGAGAGGCGGCTCACGGCGATCCGCTTCGAGTCGGATGAGGCGAGCAAGGTCGGATATTACGACGCCGAGGGCGAGGCGCTGCGGGGCCAGTTCCTTCTGGCGCCCCTCGATCTCGCTCGCATCACGAGCGGTTTCAACCTTCGGCGATTCCACCCCATCCTCAAGCGGCGAAGGCCGCACCTGGGGGTCGATTACGGCGCGGGCCACGGGACGCCGGTCCGGGCCACGGGGGCGGGCGTGGTGACGCGCGCCGGCCCTTGGGGCGGCTACGGCACCGCGGTCGCGATCCGGCACGCCAACAAGGTGGAGACGAGATACGCGCACCTGAGCGGGGTCGCCCGCGGCGTGCGTCGCGGCGGGCGGGTCGAGCAGGGCCAGGTGATCGGGTACGTGGGCTCGTCCGGTCTCGCCACCGCCTCCCACCTGCACTACGAGTTTCTGCAGAACGGCCGTCAGGTGAATCCCGCCCGCATGGATTTTCCACGCGCCGAGCCGGTGCCCGAAGCCCTCGCCGAAGTCTTCGCGGCGACGCGGGCGTCGGCGTTGGGTCTGCTCGAGCAGATCGCGTTGCCCACGCCCCGTCTCCCCTCGTCGAGCGCGCGAACCCAGGAATAGCCGCCTGACCAGGACGCGCCACCGGCTCCCGATCCGCGCGGAGACCTCAAGCCCCGCCGGACCCCCGCGCGGGCGCCGGACCCCCGGCGGCCGTCATCGGGTCGGTCCTTGAGCCCGCTCCTGTGGGGCGTCCTCGGCCTCGGGGCGGTCGGACTGGCGGTGTGGGCCTACGCCGCGCGCGAGGAGCGGGTTCCCGGACGCGCCGGGCCCGCCGCCCTGCGCGCCGCGGCCGTCTTCCTCGTGCTCGGCGGGCTGGCCCTGCCCTCGCTGCGCGGCGGCCGGGCGGCCGCTCCGGGACGGGTGGCGCTCCTGGACGTCTCGCGCAGCATGACCCTCCCCGTGCGACCCGGCGACCCCTCGACCCACACGCGGTTCGACTCCGCGCGCGCGGAGCTGGCCGCGCTCGACCCCCAACGCGTGTACCTGTTCGGAGAGCAGGTGCTCCCGGTCCGACCCGACTCGCTCGGAGACCTGGTCCCGCAGCACGACCGCAGCCGCCTTGGTCCCGCTCTCGAAGCGGCGAGATTGGGTGGGGCCGACAGCGTGTGGGTGATCACGGACGGCGACATCGCGGACCGCCTCGAATCGGAGCGGCTGGCGCGAGATCTGGGCCTGGGAGTGCGCGAGATCCGCGTTGCCCTCCCCGGCGCGCGGGTCGGACTCGCCGGTGCGGAAGCCCCCGAGCGGGCCCGGGCGGGGGACACGGTGCGGGTGATCGCGGAGGTGGTCACGGGGGGCGCGGCCGAGGGCTGGCCCGACAGCCTGACGATCGAGCTTCGGCTGGACGACTCGGTGGTGGCCGACGCTCGCCTCGCGACCCCCGCGCCGGGTCGCGCCGGCCGCACCGCGCTCACCTACGTGCCGGCGGGCGATGACGAGGAGCCCGTGTGGCGGCGGCACGAGCTCGCCATCGCCGGCGGTGCGGACCCGGCGAGCGCCTCGGATCGCCTACCGTTCTGGATGGAGATCTCCGAGTCGGCCGGGGGGGCCGTCGTCATCTCGAGCGTGCCCGACTGGGAGGCCCGGTTTCTCGTCCAGGCCCTCTCCCGCCTCGTGCTGGGAGGGGCGCGGGGGTACCTGCGACTGACCGAGGGCCGGTGGCTCGAGATGGGTCCCAACCCGCGCATGGTGGGTGAGAGCAACGTCCGTCGGGCGATTCGCGGGTCGCGGCTCCTCGTGGTCCAGGCGGCTCCGGCCGACATCCCGACCTGGCTGGCGGGGGAGCTCCGGGGGCACGCGCGCGTCCTCTTCCTGGCGCTCGGCGAGGGGCAGGCGCCGGGCACGGGCATGCGGTTGTCGGGGCCGGTGCCGGGAGAGTGGTACGCGATGCCACCCGTGCCTCCCAGTCCCGCGTCGGCCCTCCTGGCGGAGCCCGACCTGGAGGCGCTGCCGCCGGTGCGGCAGCTGTACGCGATCGACCCGCCGGGCCGCTGGACGGTGCTCAGCGTGTACCGCGGACGCCGCGGCGAGGGAAGGCCGCTGCTGGTGGCGGACGAGCGAGGAGATCGCCGCTGGGCGGTGTCGGGCGCCTCGGAGTGGTGGCGCTGGGCGTTGCGCGCGGGCAGCCCGCGGCGCGTGTACGAGGCGACGCTGAGCGGCCTCATCGGGTGGTTGGCCGAGGACGCCTCCCCCCAGCTCGCGAGCCTGGCCGAGCCCCCCGTGGCCGGCCGCCCGCTGTCGTGGCGCATCCGACCCGGGGCGACAGAGCTCCGCGTCGAGGTGGTCGACGAGAACGGTGCCGAGGTGTGGTCGCGCTCGTGGGAGGCGCCGGAGGCGCGCGTGATGGGCCCGGCTCTGGATCTCGGCCGATACGAGACGCGGCTCACCGCCACCGGGCCGGACGGGCCCTTCGCGAGCTCGCGCCCCATCGAGATCGGACCGGATCCGCGCGAGATGTTGCCGGGCGCTGCCGGGGCGCCGCTGCGAATCCCGGCCGTCATCGCCGGGAGACCTTCGCTCGACGGGCGCTCGCCGCGTCCCGTCTGGCCTTTCGCCCTGGCCATCGGACTTCTCTGCTGCGAGTGGGCCTGGCGCCACCGCATCGGCCTGCGCTGAGTCCGTGCCGCCCCCCCTCGAACGCTCGCGCAGATCGCTCTGGCGACGCATCGTCGACTTCGCCCTGTCCGACGTGAACACGATCGTCCAGGGGAAAGTCGATGAGGACCTCATCGCGGCGTTCGAGCAGGTGCTCCTGGAGGCCGACTTCGGCGTGGAGGCGACCATGCTGCTGGTCGAGGAGCTGGAGCGCGCGGCCTCCCGCGGCCAGATCGGCGGCGAGGAGGATATCCGGCTCCTCCTGCGCGAGCAGATCCGGGGCTTCCTCGCCTCCGGAGGAGGGCCGTCGGAGACGGGCGGCGGGCCCGAGCTGGCGTGTGGGGCGGAGCTGGGCGTCGTGCTCGTGCTCGGCGTGAACGGGGTCGGCAAGACGACCACCGCCGCGAAGCTCGCCCACCGTCTCCAGACGGCCGGCGACCGGGTGCTCCTGGCGGCGGCCGACACGTTCAGGGCCGGGGCGCAACAGCAGCTCGAGACGTGGGCGGCCCGGGTGGGCGCCGATTTCGTGGGCGGCCGCGAGGGGGGCGACCCCGCCGCGGTGGCCTTCGATGCGCTCGAGGCCGCCCAGGCGCGCCGGGCGCGGTGGGTCCTCATCGACACGGCGGGCCGCCTGCACACCCAGGGGGACTTGATGAAGGAGCTGGAGAAGATCGACCGCGTGATCGGGCGAAAAGTGGAAGGGGCTCCGCACGAGCGCCTCCTCGTCGTGGACGCCACCTCGGGTCAGAACGTGATGAGCCAGGCGCGCGAATTCGGCGCTTCGCTCCAGCTCACCGGACTCGTGCTGGCGAAGTTCGACAGCTCGGCCCGGGCGGGGACGGCCGTGTCCGTCGTGCGCGAGCTCGACATCCCCATCCGGTTCCTGGGCGTGGGAGAGACGCTGGACGACCTGGAGCCGTTCTCGGCCGACCGATACGTCGACAAGATCCTGGCCGACGCGTAGGAGGGGCGCACATGCACGCGCACCGGCTCGCATGACGCCGGCCCGGTCCCTGCTCTCCGGCCCCGTCCAGTATCTGAAGGGCGTGGGGCCGCGAAGGGCCGAGCTGCTCGAGAAGCTGGGCGTGCGCAGCGGCCGCGATCTCCTGTACCACCTGCCGCACCGCTACGAGGACGCCACGACCGTGGACGCGATCTCGTCGCTCTCGCCGGGTGATGATGCCACCGTCATCGGCACCGTCGTCTCGAAAGGCGTGATCCCCACGCGTCGGCGACTCCGCGTGTTTCGCGCCGTGCTGCGCGATGAGACGGGACACATCGAGTGCGCCTGGCCCGGCCGCCCGTGGCTCGACCGCTACATCGCGAAGGGAGACCTGCTGCTGGTGTCGGGACCGGTCCGCTTCTATCACGGTCGGCAGATGCAGCCGCGCGAGCACACCGTCCTCGAGCGGGCCTCCAACGGCGCGCCGCGGGAGCCCTCCGAGACCCCGGCGACGTCGGGCGCGATCTTCCCGGTGTACCCGGCCACCGAGGGCCTCACGCACCGGCAGGTGCGCGGCATCGTCGAAGACAATCTGGACGCCCTGATCGCCGAGATCGGACGGTCCGATCCCCTCCCCCAGGACTGGCGGCGCGAGCTGTCGCTGCCCCCGCTGGCCGACGCCCTACGGACGCTCCACCGCCCCGCCGAGCTGGCCGAGCTGGAGCCCGCCCGGCGCCGACTGGCCTTCGAGGAGCTCTTCTTCCTCCAGCTCCTGCACGCCCGCGCGCGTGCGCGGCTGCGCCTCGACGTCCCCGGGGTGGCCTTCCGCGGCCCCCCTCGCCTCTCCGCCCCGTTCCTCGAGCGCCTCCCGTTCGAGCTCACCGGCGCGCAACGGCGGGTGTGGGAGGAGATCGCGGCCGACATGGAGCGCGAGGCTCCCATGAACCGCCTGCTGCAGGGCGACGTGGGGAGCGGCAAGACGGTGATCGCGGCGCTGGCCATGCTGAAGGCGGTCGAGTCGGGGTACCAGGCCGCTCTCATGGCTCCCACCGAGCTGCTGGCCGAGCAGCACCAGCGGACGCTCGGCGAGCTGTGCGAGCCGATCGGCGTCGCCCCTCTCCTCCTCACCGGTTCCGTCACCGGGAAGGCCCGACAGTACGCGCTCGAGCGCGTGCGCGTCGGCGATGCCCCCATCGTGGTGGGCACGCACGCGCTCATCCAGGAGGGCGTGGAGTTCGCGACGCTGGGCCTGGCGGTGATCGACGAGCAGCACCGCTTCGGTGTCGAGCAGAGGCGGAGCCTGCGGTCGGCGGGGGGCGGTTCCGACGCGCTCGTCATGTCGGCGACCCCGATCCCGCGCAGTCTGGCGCTGGTCGTGTACGGCGACCTCGATCTGTCGGTCATCGACGAGTTGCCGCCCGGGCGCCGCCCCGTGATCACGGGAGTGCGCGGTCCCGAGAGCCGCGAGGCCGCGTTCGAGTTCCTGGGCGAGCGGCTGGCGGAGGGCCGGCAGGCCTACGTGGTGTACCCGCTGATCGAGGAATCCGAGGTCCTGGACGCCCGGGCCGCGACCGAGATGTACGAAAAGCTGCGCTCGCGTTTCCCGGCCCACGAAGTCGCGCTGCTGCACGGTCGCATGTCGTCGGCCGAGAAGGACGACGTGATGCGCCGCTTCCTCTCGGGCGACATCGCGCTCCTCGTGGCCACGACCGTGATCGAGGTGGGGATCGACGTGCCCAACGCCACCGTGATGCTGATCGAGAACGCCGAGCGCTTCGGGCTGGCCCAGCTCCATCAGCTCCGGGGACGCGTGGGGCGCGGGGCGGAGCAGTCGTACTGCGTCGCCTTCCATGCCGCCGGGGCAGCCTCCGAGCGCCTCGCGGCCTTCGCCTCGACCAACGATGGTTTCCGCCTGGCCGAGGAGGACCTCCGGATCCGCGGGCACGGAGACCTGTTCGGGCGCGAGCAGCACGGGCTGGCCGTCCTGCGCTTCGCCGACCTCGAGCGCGACCGCGACCTGCTCGAGGAAGCCCGCCGCAGGGCCCGGCACATCGTCGAGCGTGATCTCACTCTCTCGACTCCCGCGTACCGCGCCCTCGGGCGCGAGCTCGAGACCCGCTATGCCGACCGCGAGGCGTTGTACCAAGTCGGCTAGGCGCCGCATCGGCGGGCGCCGGCCCCGGCCGGTCCGGCGACCACCGGCGCGCGCCCTGGCCGTGGTCGGGTGCCTGCTCGCCGCCTGCCGGGGGGAGCCGGCGGCCGAGGCCCCCATCCAGACCGACGGCCAGCTCGACGAGTGGGGCTCGGCCCTCCGTCACGAGGCGCCCCAGGAGCGCATGGGGGAGGCGCCCGTGTCGGTGCGCGCGATCCGCGTGGCCGACGACCCGGTCGCCCTCCACCTGGCCCTCGAGCTGGACCGGTCGATCAACGTGCAGGGGCTGCGCGGCGCCCTCCTGCTGGCGCTCGACGCGGATGGAGATCCGGCAAGCGGCAGCACCGCCTTCGGGCGGAGCGGCGTCGATGTTGTGCTGAGCTTCACGCGCTTGCTCCGCGACGACGGCGCGCCCGGCGCGGGCCTCTCCATCGCGCAGGGGGTGGGAGCGTGGAGACCCGACCCGACGCGGCCCGACGAGGCGCTCACTCCGAGCGACGAGCTGGACGGATACGCGCTCGGGCTCGGGTTCGAGCCGCGACACGCGAGCGATCGCATCGAGATCCGGCTGGACAAGCGGAGCCTCGCCGCCTTGGGTGAGGCGGGAAGCGCGAGCGCCGTGGGCGGCACCGTGGTCGTCGTCGATTCGGCGGGTCGGGTGGCTCGCGTCGGCCCCGGGTTCGATCATCGACTGCGGGCCCGTCGTGCCCTGCCGTCCCGCGCGCCGGGCATCCCCGAGCCGGCGTCGCCCCCGGGCCTTCGCCTCGTGTCGTGGAACGTGTCGCGCGACAACATGCTCGTTCGTCCCGAGCCCTTCCGGCGTATCCTGGCGGCGCTGGCGCCGGACGTGGTGCTCCTCGACGAAGTCCCGGCGGCGGCCCGCGAGGCGGATGTGCGCGTGCTGCTTCCGGACCCGAGGGACGGGTCGTGGTCGACGCACCTGGGGACGAGCGGCAGCCGGCAGCGGGGCGCCATCGCCGTCCGCCGGGGCGTCCTCCTTGGGGTGGCCGAGCTGGCGCGGGTGGCGCTCCCCGACTCCGTTCGGGCCCATCTCGGCCGACCCGCCAGCGCCGACCTGGAGGAGGTTAGGGCGGATCTCGCGGGCGCGGGTGTCCCCGTGGCGGGCGCCTGGCTCGAGGTCGAGGGCCGCCTCGTGCTGCTGGCCACCCTCGACCTGGTGTGCTGCGGCAACGCGGCGGACGCGCCCGAAGACCGCATTCGACGCATCCAGGCCGACGCTATCCACGAGGCCCTGCGCAGGGCGCTCGCGTCCCGCCCCGGCGTCGCCGCGGTCGTCGTCGGGGGCGACTTCAACCTCGTGGGCTCGACGGCCCCGCTCGACATCGCGCGGCGCGGCCTCGACCCGGCATCGGGCGACCTGGTGTCCGCGCGCGCGCTCCAGCTCGATGGTACCACCACCGCGACGTGGACCGGCTTCCGCGGACCGTTCCCGCCAGGGCGCCTGGATTACGTGCTGTTCAGCCCTTCGGCGCTACAGGCCGACCGCGCCTTCGTGTTCGAGACGGGCGATCTGAGCCCAGAGGAGCTGGCTGCCCGTGCCCTCGTCGCCACCGACAGCGACCGAGCGTCGGATCACCGGCCCATCGTGGTCGACTTTGCCTGGCGCGGCCCCCCGCGGCCTTCCCGGAGCGCCCCGCGGGAGCCATCGTAGGTAGCATGCGAGGCTCCACGGCGGCCCGGATCGCGGGTCTCAGCGCGCTGCTCTCGGCGTCTCCGCCGGCCGCCGCAGCTCAGACGTGCAACGTCGACCGGAGCCCCGACCACGCCGAGTGGCATGCCGCGTATCTGGAACGCCGCCCCCTGGAGCGCGCCCTCGAGACCGCGCTGCGCGATGAAGGCGTGCTCCCGTTCGGCCGCGTGCTGATGCGGCGGGATGACGTCACGGGAGCCATCGAGCTGACCCCACGCGGGTTCGAGCTTGCCCCGGAGGCGAGGGCCCGCCTGGTCGATCTCGTCGAGACGCACCGCCGCGAGCGTCCGCCGCGCGAGGAGCGCCCGTTGTGGCTCCACCTCGGCCTGCCCGACACCCCCCTGTGGCCGGATTCCACCGTCGAGTGTCCCCCCGCGCTCCTCAACCGAGACGAGGTGCGCGACGCGATGGGCCGCATCGTGAGCCAGGTGACCGACCCGGAGGTGAAGCGCCGGTTGCGCGGGCGCACCGTGCGTTTCGAGGCCTGGCTGCTGGCCGACGAGACGGGGCGGGTCGACGTGGAGAGCATCGAGCGCAAGGACGGGCCGGAGGAGTACTGGCGCTGGCTCGAGCCCGTCATACAGGGGGTGCTGGCCCATTTCCGGTTCCGGCCCGCCAGCATGAACGGGGTGCCGACCGCCGTGTGGATCTCGCAGGCGCTCACCATCCGCTTCTGAGCCGGCCGCGGGACCGGATGCCCCGACATGTTTGCTCCCGCGTGCGGGATCGCGAAACTTGTGGCCCGGCCAGCGGGCCGCGTGGTGGCGCCGCGCCGGAGGGGCGACGCGGCGGGTGGCCGCGAGCCCGGCGAGACCGGCCTCCGCGCGGGCGGAGCCGAAAGACGAACGCGTCCGACCGGCGGTGACCGGGACGACCACAGCCACGAGGTCGATGAACGAACACGCGTCGGTCGAGACGCTCCCCAGCCGCGTCGGCGAGGACCTCGTCCTCCGCGGTTGGGTCCGGGGCTTCCGGTCCTCCGGCAAGATCTCCTTCCTCGTGCTCAGGGACGGCACGGGCGAGGTGCAGTGCGTCTTCGTCAAGGACTAGGTGCCCGAGGACGTGTGGGAGCGGCTGTCCGGCGCCTCGCACGAGGCCTGCGTGGCGGTGCGGGGGACGGTGCGCGCCGACGCGCGAGCCCCCTCGGGCGTCGAGGTCTCGGCCACCGGGTTCGAGCTTCTGGGCCCCTCGGTCGACTTCCCCATCCAGCCTAAGGGGCACGGGGTCGATTTCCTGCTCGAGAAGCGGCACCTGTGGCTGAGGAGCGCCCGGCAGATCGCCATCATGCGGATTCGCGACGAGGTCGTCCGGGCGATCCGGGACTTCCTGCACGACGAGGGGTTCACGCTGGTCGACACGCCGATCCTCACGGGAGCGATCGGCGAGAGCGCCGGCACACTGTTCGAGACCGAGTACTTCGACCTCGGCAAGGCCTACCTCGCGCAGACCGGCCAGCTGTACGTGGAAGCCGCGGCCGCGGCGCTGGGCAAGGTGTACTGCTTCGGCCCCACCTTCCGGGCCGAGAAGTCGAAGACGCGCCGGCATCTGACCGAGTTCTGGATGGTGGAGCCCGAGGCGGCCTGGCTCGACTCGGAGGGCAACATGGCCCTCCAGGAGCGCTTCGTGTCCTACCTCATAGCGCGCGTCCTGGAGCGCCGCGGCCCGGAGCTCGAGGCGCTCGAGCGCGATACCGCCAGGCTCGAGGCCGTCGTTCCGCCCTTCGCTCGGATCAGCTATACGGAGGCCGTCGACTTCCTGCGGGAGCGGGGGAGCGACATCGAATGGGGCGCCGACCTGGGCGCCACCGACGAGACGCTGCTGGTGGAGGGGCGCGACGAGCCGCTCTTCGTGTACGACTACCCGAAGGGCGCGAAGGCCTTCTACATGAAGGAGAATCCCGAAGACCCGCGCACCGTGAAGTGCAACGACCTGCTCGCCCCCGAGGGCTACGGCGAGATCATCGGAGGGTCTCAGCGCGAGGACGACTACGACAAGCTGCTGGCCGCCATCCGGGCCGAGGGGCTGCCCGAGGCCTCCTACGACTGGTACCTGGATTTGAGGCGCTACGGCACCTTCCCGCACAGCGGGTTCGGGCTCGGCCTGGAGCGCACCGTGACCTGGATCTGCGGGCTCGATCACCTGCGGGAGACGATCGCATTCCCGCGGATGATGACCCGGATCACGCCTTAGAAGCCCGCCGCCGCCCAATGTGGGTGGTGGCGAACGACACGG
>JBFIOX010000022.1:0-14494 GCA_041610455.1 Gemmatimonadota bacterium | reverse complement strand
TCGACGGGAGTTCCTCGGCATCGCCGCCGCCGGCGTGGCGTGGCCGGCCGTACGCGGATTGTCGCCGCGCGCCGCTTCGCCCGGCGTCGGCCGGCGCCGGCGCCCGACCGCCCAGGAGAACGCGCGGGCGGCCGCCCTCTACGATGAAGCGATCGTCATCGATTCGCTGGCCGTGGGACACGTGTGGGACGAGGTCGAGTTCGCGGCCGTGAAGGCCTCCGGCTATACCGGCATCCAGACGACCCTGCCCTCCGGAACGTTCCAGGTCGCCGAGCGCGCGCTGGGCGAGTGGAACCGCCGCTGCACCGATCACGGCGACAAGCTCGTCAAGGCGACGACCGCCGCCGACATCGCGCGCGCCAAGCGCGAGGGCAAGATGGGCGTCGTGTTCGGGTTCCAGAACGCGACCATGATCCACCGCGATCTGGACAACCTGAACCGGCTGTACGACCTCGGCACGCGCTGCATCCAGCTCACCTACAACGATCGCAATCTGCTCGGGAACGGGTGTACCGAGCGGGTCGACGGCGGGCTGTCGGACTTCGGGGTGGCCGCGGTGCAGCGCATGAACGAGCTCGGCATCCTGGTCGACCTGTCGCACTGCGGGTACCAGACGACCATGGACGGCATCGCGTTCAGCGACCCGCCCGCCTGCTTCACGCACACCATGTGCGAGGCGCTCTACCCGGGGCATCCGCGCGCCAAGACCGACGAGCAGATCCGCACCATGGCGCGCAACGGCGGTGTGATCGGGATCGCGGCCCTCGGCTACTTCGTCGGTCCCGACCCGGGCGGGGAGACGACGATCGAGCACTACCTGGATCACGTGGAGCACGCCATCCGTATCGCCGGCATCGATCACGTCGGTCTGTGCACCGATTTCCAGGTGCGGGGCATCGCGAGCTGGGCGACCCGCGAGACCTGGTACGAGCCGCGTCTCGTCTCCTTCAAGCCGTCCTACAACGTGCGCTGGCCGCCCTGGATCCCCGAGCTGGACGATACCGACCGCTTCCGCCGCGTGACCGCCGGGCTGATGGCCCGGGGCCACCCCGACGACCATATCCTCAAAATCATCGGTGGCAATTGGTTACGCTATTTCGGTGAAGTGATCGGATAGATCGCTGCCCGACCCTGGCGCCGCGCTCGGGCCGTCGTGCCGAGGAGCCGCATGACCTCCTACCGTGAGACGCATGTGCGGGCGCTGGCCCACCCCGAGGAGTTCTGGGCCGAGGCCGCGTCCGCCATCGAATGGGAGCGGCCGTGGGACCGCGTGCTCGATGACGCGCGCCCGCCCTTCTATCGCTGGTTCTCGGGCGGGGTGCTCAACACCGCGCACAACTGCCTCGACCGCCACGTGGCGAGCGGCCGGGGCGAGCAGACGGCGCTCATCTACGACTCGCCCGTCACGGACACGATCAAGACGCTCACCTACCGGGAGCTCACGGAGCGGGTGGCCCGCTGCGCCGGAGCCCTGGCGGCCCTCGGCGTCGAGAAGGGGGACCGGGTGGTGATCTACATGCCCATGGTGCCCCAGGCCGTCGTGGCCATGCTCGCGTGCGCCCGGCTCGGTGCCGTTCATTCGGTCGTGTTCGGAGGCTTCGCGGCGCGCGAGCTCGCGGCGCGCATCGACGATGCGCGGCCCAGGGTCGTCGTGGCGGCCTCGTGCGGCATCGAGCCGAGCCGCATCGTGGCGTACAAGCCGCTGCTCGACCAAGCGATCGAGCGGGCGGCGCATCCGCCCGAGGCCTGCCTGATTCTGCAGCGCGCCACGCACGAGGCCCCGCTCGTCCCGGGGCGCGACCACGACTGGAAGGAGACGATGGACGCGGCCGCGCCGCGCGCCCCCGTACCGGTTCAGGCGACCGACCCGCTCTACATCCTCTATACGTCCGGCACCACCGGGCAGCCGAAGGGCGTCGTGCGGGACAACGGGGGCCACGCCGTGGCCCTCTACTGGTCGATGAAGCACGTGTACGGAGTGGAGCCGGGCGAGGTGTACTGGGCCGCGTCCGACATCGGCTGGGCCGTCGGACACTCCTACACCGTGTACGGTCCGCTGCTGCACGGAAACACGACCGTCCTGTACGAGGGGAAGCCGGTCGGCACGCCCGACGCCGGCGCCTTCTGGCGCGTGATCGCGCAGCACGGCGTGTCGACCCTGTTCACGGCCCCCACCGCCTTTCGCGCGATCAAGCGCGAGGATCCGAACGGCGAGCGCATCGGAGACCACGACCTGTCGGGCTTCCGGGCGCTCTTCCTGGCCGGCGAGCGGACCGATCCCGACACGCTGTCGTGGGCCCGAACGAAGCTCGGGGTGCCCGTCATCGATCACTGGTGGCAGACCGAGACGGGGTGGCCCATGGTGGCCAACTGCCTCGGCATCGAGCCCCTGCCCGTGAGGCCCGGCTCGCCCACCGTGCCGGTCCCGGGGTGGGACGTCCGTGTGCTCGACGACCACGGGGCGCCGGTTCCGCCCGGGACGATCGGAGCGCTGGTCGTCAAGCTGCCCCTGCCGCCCGGCGCCTTTCCCACCCTGTGGAACGCGGACGACCGGTTCGTGGAGGCCTACATGCGTCGCTTCCCGGGATTCTACGAGACGGCCGACGCGGGCTACATCGACGATGACGGATACGTGTTCGTGATGGCCCGCACCGACGACGTGATCAACGTGGCCGGCCACCGGCTCTCCACCGGCGCGATGGAGGAGGTCCTCGCGGCGCACCCGGACGTCGCCGAGTGCGCCGTGATCGGGGTGGCCGACGCCTTCAAGGGACAGCTCCCGCTCGGCCTCCTCGTGCTCAAGGCGGGGGTCCGTCGGCCGGCGGCCGACATCGTCGCGGAGGTCGTCTCGTCGGTGCGCGAGCAGATCGGTCCCGTGGCCTCCTTCAAGGTCGCGACCGTCGTGGCGCGGCTGCCGAAGACCCGGTCGGGCAAGATCCTGCGCGGCACCATGCGCCAGATCGCCGATGGCGAGCCCTGGGAGCTCCCGGCCACGATCGACGAGCCGGCCATCCTCGACGAGATCGAGGCCGCGCTCGCGGCGTTGGGATACGGGCGCGGGAAGCGTGCGGGTCCGCCGACGTGAACGAGCCGGGTTGGTGAGCATCCCGGCCGCAACGAAAGCTCGACAAGGAGGACGTATGTCGATGTTCGCACGCGCGTGCGTCGGGGCGATGCTGCTCGTGAGCGCGTCGGGCCTCGCGGGTCAGGAGAAGCCGTCGATCGAGGAGAAGACGGCCGGCATGGTCCACATGGCGGGGTTCTTCGATCTCTACTGGGACGAGGGGGAAGGGAAGCTGTGGCTCGAGATCGACCGCTGGGATGAGGAGTTCCTGCACCAGGTGTCCCTGCCCACGGGGCTCGGGAGCAACCCCGTCGGGCTCGATCGCGGGCAGCTGGGCGCCACGGCGGTGCTCGAGGCACGGCGCATCGGCCCCAAGGTCCTGCTCATCGAGCCCAATTACGGCTATCGCGCCCTCAGCCCGGACGCGGCGGAGCGCCGGGCCGTGGCGGAGGCGTTCGCCCCGTCGACCCACTGGGGCTTCGAGGTCGCGGCCCAGACCGACGCGCGCGTGCTGGTGGACGCCACCCCCTTCTTCCTGCGCGATGCGCACGGCGTCATCCAGACGCTCAAGCGCGCGGGGCAGGGCGACTACAAGCTCGACGCGAGCCGCAGCGCCCTCCATCTGTCGCGGACCAAGGCGTTTCCGCGGAACACGGAGATCGAGGTGTCGCTCACGTTCACCTCCGACCAGCCGGGAGGGCTGGTGAACCAGACGGCGGCCAGCGGCGAGGCGGTCACGCTCCGCCAGCACCACTCGCTGGTCCAGCTGCCCGGGGACGGGTACGCGCCGCGCGAGGAAGACCCGCGCATCGGCGCGTTCGGCATCTACTTCCACGACTACGCGAGCCCCATCGACCGGCCGATCGCCGTGCGCTGGGCCTCGCGGCATCGCCTCGAGAAGGCCGATCCCGCCGCGGCGCGGTCGGCTCCCGTCGAGCCCATCGTCTACTACCTCGACCCGGGCGTGCCCGAGCCGATTCGGGGCGCGCTGCTGGACGGCGCCCGCTGGTGGAACGAGGCGTTCGAGGCGGCCGGGTTCATCGACGCCTTCCAGGTGGAGATGCTCCCCGAGGACGCCGATCCCATGGACGTCCGCTACAACGTCATCCACTGGACGCACCGCTCCACGCGCGGGTGGTCGTACGGATCGTCGGTGGTCGACCCGCGCACCGGCGAGATCCTGAAGGGCAACGTGAACCTGGGGAGCCTGCGGTTGCGCCAGGATCATATGATCGGCGTGGGCCTGGGCTTCGCGCCCGTGGGCTCCGGCGGGGGCGGGCCCGCCCCGGAAGGGCACGAACGCGGGTCCGCGGCCTGGCCCGGTCCGCCGGCCTGGATGGGCTCGACCTGGTCGCTCGCCGCGCCTGCCTCGGGCGGGGCCGGCCTGGAACGCTGCGACCTGAGCGCCGGCCCGACGTTCGATTACCTGGCGCGCGTGGCCGCGAGCGGCGATCCCGTGGAGATGGCGCTCGCGCGCATTCGACAGCTGTCCGCGCACGAGGTGGGGCACACGCTCGGTCTCGCCCACAACTTCATCGCCAGCGCGCACGGGCGGGCGAGCGTCATGGACTACCCGGCGCCCCTCGTCCGGGTGACCGATTCGGGCGAGCTCGACCTCTCCGATGCGTACGACGTCGGGATCGGGGAATACGATGCGCTCGCCATCCGTTGGCTCTATTCCGATTTCGCCGATGGGGTCGACGAGGGGGCGGCGCTCGACGCCATCGTCCGCGAGGGCCTGGCCGGGGGGATCCGCTACATCACCGACCGCGACGCGCGTCCGCCGGGCGCCGCGCACCCGCTGGCGCACCTGTGGGACAACGGGGCCGATCCGATCACCATGCTCGCCGAGGAGATCGAGGTGCGCCGCATCAGCCTCGAGCGCTTCGGCCCGCAGCTCGTGCGGGACGGGGAGGCGCTCTCCGAGCTCCACGAGATCTTCGTCCCCCTCTACCTGCACCATCGCTATCAGCTCGAGGCGGCCGTGCGCAGCATCGGCGGGGTGGATTACAACTACGCGGTGAAGGGGGACGGACAGGTGCCGCTCGCCCCGGTGAGCGCGGCGCGTCAACGCGCCGCCCTGGAGGCCGTGTTGGCCACCCTGGCCCCCGAGTTCCTCGCCGTGCCCGAGCCGGTCCTGCGCATGATCCCGCCGCGGGCCACGTTCGCCATCGGCCAGGAGCGGTTCGACGGCGTCACCGATCCGCTGCTCGATCCGCTCGCTGTCGCGGCCTCCGGCGCCGACTACGCGCTGGCGTTCCTGCTGCACCCGGCGCGGACCGCCCGCCTGGTCGAAGCGCGGGCGCGCGACGGGGCGGCGCTGGGGCTGGATGAGGTGCTCGATCGGCTCGTGGCCGCTACCTGGGAGTCCCCGGCCCCCGCCGACCCGTACCGCGGGCGCGTCCAGGAGGCCGTGCAGAGCGCGGTCCTCGACCGACTCATGCGGGCCGCGGCGAGCGGCAGCCCGGCCGCGCGCGCGCTCACCGCCGAGCGGCTCGACCGGTTGGCGGCGTGGCTGGAGGCCCGTCGCGCCCCGAGCGCGAACCAGCGCGCGGCCGCCGCCCTGATCCGGCGTTGGCAGACCCGTCCCTTCGCTGCGAGCGAGATCGGACAGGCGGCCGACCTGCCGCCCGGGAGCCCCATCGGCTCGATTCCGCCGCGCTGAGCGGCGTGGACGCCGCGCTTCGAGGAGTGTGGGATCGTCGCCGCGGTCGAGGCCTCGAGCGTGGCTCGCGCCGCGGGATCCGGGCCGATCCGGCGGGCCCCGCCCTTGCACCCCAGGCATGCCGGCCGAGGGCGTCGCCCCCCCGCGCGCCCCGCGCGCGCCGGAGGAGGCGATCGTGACCCTCGCGGGCTTATATTGTGACGCCCGAGAGGCTTAGAGGCGTCGTCCGGGCGGACGGCGATCCTCCGGGCGCCGGGCGGAGGTGTGAGAGCTTGCAGACCATCGGAAAAGCCTGCACGTCGGTGATTGGCGCGGCGCTCGTTGCGGCCGCGTTTTGCCCGGAAGCGTCGGCGCAGGCCCCCCGATCGGCCGCGGCGCCCGAAGCGCTCGCCGCCCCCGGCGCCGACGCGGGTGCTCTCGTCGTGCTCGACCCGACCAGGGGCGAGGCCCTGCTGCTCGACCCGCGCCGGAACCAGGTCGTGGCCCGGTTCCCGACCGGTCCCGATCCTCGCGGCGTCGCGCTGAGCCCCGACGGCCGCTACGCGTACATCACGAGCTACGGCTGGGAGCCGCCCGCGCGGGATGGGCGCGCCAGGCCCGCCCGGGATGCACGTGAGCCGATGGAGCTGGATGGCGACGGAGGGGCGCGAGAGGGCGGTGCCGGTGGCCGCCTGCTGGGCGTCGAGACGCCCCCCGGCGGACGCGGGGTGACGGTTCTCGATCTGGAGCGGCGCCAGATCCACGCGATCTTCCAACCGGCCAAGTACCGCAACCTGAGCGGCGTGACGGTCGGCTCCGACGGCAAGCGGCTGTGGGCCACCAGCGCGGCCGAAGCCGGGGTGGTCGAGCTGGACGCGCACAGCGGTGAAGTGAAGATGCTGTGGAAGACGGGGGGTACCGAGCCGAGCGCCCTCGCGATCAGCCGCAACGGGCGCCTCGTCTTCGTGGCCAACTCGGGATCGGATGAGGTCACGGTCATCGATCGCGTCACCGTGGTCCCCACCCAGGTCCCGATCGGACGGCGCCCCATGGGGCTCGCGCTGGCCCCCGGCGGGGGCGAGCTGTGGGTGGCCAACGCCGGCGACCACACGATCAGCGTGATCACGACGCAGCGGCTGCGCGAGGCGGCCCGTTTCCCGAGCGGCGGCACCGGGCCCGTCCAGCTCAGCTTCCACCCCACCCGCAGCGAGGTCTGGGTCTCGCATTCGGGCAGCCGCAACGTGACGGTCGTCGATGTGGTGTCGGGCGCCCTGCTGGCCGAGATCGACCTGCCGGCCGAGCCGCACGCCATCACGTTCTCCAACAACGGCCGGCACGCGTACGTGTCCTCGCCGGCCAGCGGTCGGGTCTTCGCGATCGATGTCGAGGCGCGCGGCCTCGTCGAGCAGCTGGACGCCGGCGCGCGGCCCGGCGGGCTCGTATGGAGCCGGCACGGCAGCTTCTGATCGGCCAGGTCAGACACCTCGATCCAAGAGGGTCTCACGGCGGCCTTCCGGATCTTCCGGGGGCCGCCGTCGTATTGCAGTCCGTCATCCGTCGCCGGACGGATCCGGAGCGCCGCGCCAGGCTCGCGCCCCGGACGGTGAACGACGCCGAGCGGGGGGAGCGAGTGGGCTCAGCGGGCTTTCGACGAATCGCGCTGGCGGGGCTGGCCTGCGCGTGCGCGGGGACGGCCGCGGCGTGCGCCGACTCCCTCGGTCTCGGGACGGGCTTCTCGGTCTCCATCACGGCGGGGCCCACCGAGGTGCGGCAGGGCGATGTGGTCGTGTTCGGCGCGGCGGTGACGCAGAACGGGACCCCCTCCGGCGAAGCGCCTCAGTGGTCGGTGCGGCCGGCCGGCGCGGGGATGATCTCGGGCGCCGGGCGCTTCGTGGCGTACCAGCCGGGAGCGGCGACGATCGTCGCCGAAGCGCAGGGCGCGCGCGCCGAGCGCACCATCGCCATCAGCCCGCGGGGGACGCCCACCGGGAGCTTCGCGGTCGTCGGGCGGGGACGCGTCGACGCGCGCTTCACGTCGGATCTCTGGCTGCACGGCTCGTTCGCCTACACCGGGACGTGGGGAACGCGCGACGGCGCCGGCGGACCGCTGCAGGGAGATCGCCTCTATGCCTGGGACATCTCCGATCCCGCGGCGCCCCGCCTCACCGATTCGGTGCTCGTCTCGGCGACCACCGTCAACGACGTGAAGATCCGGGCGGACGGGACGCTGGCCGCGCTCACCCACGAGGGCGCGCCGCCCAACGGGATCACGCTCCTCGACATCTCCGACCCGCTGCACCCGCAGGTCATCACCCGCTTCACGGAGACGCTCGAGCCCGGCGTCCACAACGTGTGGATCGAGGGCGACTTCGTGTACGTGGTCGTGGACGGGTCGAACCCGAACGCGGGTCTCCGCATCCTCGACGTGTCGAACCCGACGAGCCCCGTGATCGTCGCCAGCTTCTACGGCGGGAATCCGTCATCCAACTTCGGGCAGTTCCTCCACGACGTGTACGTGCGCGACGGGCTCGCCTTTCTCTCGCACTGGGACGCGGGCCTCATCATCCTCGACGTGGGCGACGGGCGGAGGGGAGGGTCTCCGCAGGCGCCGGTCGAGGTGGGCCGCCTCATCACCGAGGGAGGCGACGTGCACAATGCCTGGTACTGGCCCGGGGGCGGCTACGCGTTCGTCGGCGAGGAGGACTTCTCCGCGCCGGGGGTCATGCACGTCGTGGACGTGAGCGATCCGTCGGACCCGCGCGAGGTCGCCACCTTCCAGGTGCCTGGCGAGACGCCCCACAACTTCTGGCTCGACGAAGAGGCCGAGATCCTCTACCTGGGCTGGTACAGCCAGGGCGTCCACGCGCTCGACGTGAGCGGTGAGCTGATGGGCGAGCTGGACCGCCAGGGGCGGCTCATCGCCTCGTCGCTGTACGACGGAGCGGGCGCCTGCCGGACGTCGGGCTCCTGCACCTGGGCACCCCAGCTCCACGCCGGGCACGTGTGGGTCTCCGACCAGAACAGCGGGTTGTGGTCGCTGCGGCTCGACCTCCCCTGAGCCCCGGGCCGCCGCGATAGACGGCATCCGGCCCCGCGGGCGCCTGTGCCCGGAGGGCCCGCGCCGACTAGGGGTCTCGGGTCCAGATGACGAGGGCCCCACACCCGCGTACGCGGCGGAACAGCGACGGCGTCTCGGTGGTGCTGCCGTACACCTCGATGCCCTCGATGTCGCCCAGCGGCACGTCGTCGGGCGACATGCCGGGCATCGGATGGCCGTCCAGGAAGAGGACGAGCAAACACCCCCGGTTCGACGTCACCCGATCCCCGCCCGGGCGCGAAGAGATCCGCAGGCCCGCCACGTCCCGGAGGAGGTCCGAGGTCTGGTTCGCGTTGCGCACGTCGATGTCGTCACGCGTGATGAACGTGCCGCGCCCCGAGCGCGCGCGGCGGTAGAACCCCCGCATCTTGCCCGTCCAGTCGCTCGTGATGATCTCCACCTCGAGGGGCGGGAGCGTGACTACGTTCCGCGGGGTCTCGTCCCCGGGAACGACCAGGGCCACCCGAATGTCGGTGTGACGGGACGGCTCCAGCGTGATGTCCCGGGGCGCCGTGCGCCGCCCGCGATAGACGAGCTGGATGATGCGGGGTCCGGGGGCGAGATCCACCAGTTCGAAGCGGCCCCGCTCGTCCGAGACGGCGCTGTCGGCCGCATCGCGGACCGTGATGAGGGCATCGCGCAGGGGGAGCCGGGTCCGCGCGTCGAGCACGATCCCCCCCAGGGAGGCTGTGGCCGCGCGCTCTTGCCTCGCCTCCGGGCGCGCCTGCGCCGCCGACGGGGCCGATGGGATCAGGAGGGCGGCGGTGCAGGCGGCGAAGACGACGATCGCGGGTGGTCCGCGGCGCAGAACCTGCTGGCTGGGCCGGCCGGACGCGCACACGGAGGGAAGCTCGGACGTCGAGCGTCGCGAGGTCGGGTCAGGGGCTGGGGAGCTGCTTGAGCGCTCGACGGCCCGCGGCCACGCCGCTCCCGACGCCCACGCCGACGATGATGGCCGTCGCCACGTTGACGACGGGCAGCATCGCGGCCGGGATGAGGACCAGCGCCGTGGCGGTCCCGGCGAGGAGCGGAACGCCCGGCTTTTGGACACCTTCAACGAAACGCAGCCGCTCGCGCACGAACTTCTTGACGGTCAGATAGCCGCCGATCGAGGCGATCCCGGTGATGATGAGCCACAGGAACGTGCCAAGGAACTCGAACATGCGTTCACCTCCTGACCGCCCATACGTCGGCCCGCGGACACCGGTTTCAACCCTGCGCCGCGGAGCGCTCGCCTGTCTCGCGGTGACGTGCCTGGCGGGCTGCCGCCACCCCCGCGCGGGCGAGCTGGGCGAGGTTCGCGAGGCGTACCAGGAGATGGCAGGTCGGGCGACCTGGCCCGGGTTCGCCCCGCTCGAAGTACCGCTCGCCCTGTACGATCCCTCCGGAACCTATCTCATCCGGCACCCCGCGCCACCCGCGGCCTTCCGTCGCGTGCGAGGCTACGAAGACGTGTATGCCGCGGACACGGTGCTGGCCGAGCTGCGCGCCAACACGGCAGTGCGCATCGCCGGCGACTGGACGGCCGTGGTCGGGGCGCCGGCCGGCCCCTGGGACGCGGAGCGGCTGGCCCAGCTCCTGGTGCACGAGGCCTTCCACGCGTTCCAAGAGGACCGGTATCCCGACTGGACCGCGAACGAGGTGGACCTCTTCACCTACCCCGTCCGCTCGGCGGGCCTCCTGCAATTGCGCCGTCTCGAGGCCGGCGCGCTGCGCCGGGCGGTCACGGCCCCGGACTCGCTCCGCGAGCTGTGCTGGGCCCAGGCCTTCCTGCGCGCCCGCGCGGACCGCTTCGCGCGCCTGCCGGCGGAGGCGATGGCGTACGAACGCGGCTCGGAGATGCGCGAAGGGCTCGCCCAGTACATGCAGGCCTTGGCGGCCGGCACGCCGCCCGCCCTGCCCGCCGAGGGCTTCCCGCCCGAGCAGGTGCGCCAGCGGGCGTACGAGACCGGGCACGCCCTCGCCGTGCTGCTCGACCGGCTGGCTCCCGGATGGAAGGAGAAGTTGGGGCCGGCCCCGGGGGACGGTCTCGACGGCCAGCTTCGCGAAGCGATCGGCGCGGTCCGGGCACGACGATGTGGCCCCTCGCCCGACGAGGTGGCTCGCGCCCGCACCGTGGCCCGCGCCGACGTCCAGGCCCTCGCGGAACGGGATCGGCGGGAGCGCGAGCGCTTCGAGACCGCCTCCGGTTGGCGCCTCGAGATCGACGCGGAAGCGGATCCGCTCTTCCCGTCGCAGTTCGATCCGCTCAACGTGCGCGTCCTCGACGACCGTCACGTGCTCCAGGGACGGCTCATCCAGGTGGCCAACGGGTCGCTCGACATCGAGGTGCTCGGTCGCCCGGCACTGACCCGGGGCGTGGGTCCGCACCCGCTCTTCAACGGCGTCGATCGCGTCTGGGTGACGGGAATGCCGGAGCCGCGGGTGGATAGGCGCGGGGACACGACGCACGTGGCGGCGGAGGGGGTGCGCCTCCAGGTGGTGGGGGTCGAGGTCACGACCGAGAACACGGTGCTGCGCATCGTTCTCCCGCGCCCGCGTTGAAGCGCGGCCCCGAGAGGGCTCAGCGGAGGAACTGCACCCACACGAAGAAGACGGTGGCGCTCGCCACGGCCAGCATGCCGAGCCACGACCAGGCCCGCAGGCCCGGTCCCGGCCGGAGCGCGCGGTCGTCGATCAGCCGCGTGACGCAGTGGTGGTTGAGGTAGTACAGAATGGGCGCCAAGAGGAAGCTCACCACCGCCGCGGCCGTGACCAGGACGACCGGATCGGGGATCCACATCGTCTCGGCCACTGCCAGTGCCAAGCTGGTGAAGAGGAACCCCCAATAGAGCCGTCGGTCACGACCGACGAAGCGGGGCGAGAGCTTCGCGACCGAGGCCGCGAAGGCTCTCGGAAAGCCGTCCATCACGCCGTACGCGGTCGAGAACATTCCGAAGAACGCCGCGGTGAGGAAGACGGGGAGGATCCACTCCCCCAGTGACTCCGTGTACAAGCGGGCCATGGTGATGGCCACCTGCGCCCCCTGGGGGACGAGCCCCGCCGGCCGTAGCACTTCGGCGCCCAGCGCCAGGAACATGACGGCCAGCACCGTGGACAATCCGTATCCGAGGCGCATGTCGAGCTGACCGATGGCGAGCGCGCGGGCGCTCTCGTCACCCGCGCGGCCGCGGCGGGCGCCGCGGCGGGCCCATTCGTCGCGCCGCTCGAGGGCCCACATGCTGTGCCACACCGCGACGTCGATCCCCGTCGGCATCCAACCCAGCAAAGCCGCCAACAGCACGATGCCGGTCTCCGGCACCCGCGGCGTGGCGAGCCCGGACCAGAACCCCGGCCCGGGCGGCTTGGCGACGAAGGCGAACACGGTCATCGCGGTGAGCCCGAGGAGCATCCACTTGCTCAGCGCCGACAGCGCGTCGAAGCCGCCCGTGGCGAGGAAGGCGGCGATGACGAGGCCGAGCGCCAGGCTCCACGCGGGGATGGGGAGCGCGGGCACGACGGCGTGCGCGACGGCCGCCGCCACCCCCAGGACGCCGGCCAGCACGGTGACGCCCTGCACGGCGGTGCCCACGAGAAAGACCCCCAGGGCCCAGCCGCGGGGACCCGGCATGCGCGCGTACCCGTCCAGCAGCGAGGTGCCCGTGGCCACCGCGAAGCGCGGCCCGAACTCGAAGGCCGGATACTTGACCAGGTGGCTGAACACCATCACCCAGAGGAGCGCGTATCCGAACGAGGCTCCGGCGGTGGGCGCGAGCACGAGATGGCTGGCCCCGATGGCCGTCGCCGCCAGGACGAAGCCCGGCCCCATCCAGCGCACCGGGTCGATGCGTCGGCCCCACGAGGCGGGCGAAGCGGAGGCGCGATCCATGGTCGGCCACGGTGCCGACCCGGACGCGGCGGCGCAACCGAGAGCGGAGGGCTATGTTCGGGCGAACGCCAACCCACGACGGAAGACACGACATGCGAGCTTCGAGATGGGCCACGCTCCTCGCCCCCCTCTGCCTCGGCGTGGCCTGCGGCGCGCCCGTGGACGGCGGCGACGGGCGAGCGTCCCTCGAGATCCTGTGGGATCGGTTCGGGGTCCCCCACATCTTCGCCGATGACGACCGCGACATGATGTACGCCTGGGGTTGGGCGCAGATGGAGAATCACGGAGACCTGATCCTGCGCCTGTACGGCCGGGCGAGGGGCCGGGCGTCCGAGTATTGGGGCGAGGATTACCTGGAAGCGGATCGCTGGACCCACACGGTGGGCCTGCCGGAGCTGGCGGCCCGCTGGCGGGAAGACCTGGCCCCGGAGTTCGCGCCGCTGATCGAGGCGTTCGTAGAGGGGATGAACGCGTACGCCGCCGCCCACCCCGACCGACTCGCCGACGCTGTCGAAGCGGTGCTGCCGGTCACCGCGACAGATCCGATCGCCCACGGGCTCGCCGCGATCCACTACACGTTCGTGGTCTCGCCGGACGCGGTGCGCGCGGCGGCCCGCCGCTGGGGGCAGATCGCCACCGCGGGCGGCTCGACCCTCTCCCTGGCGCCCGCGCCCGGACACCGCGACCTGACGGGCCCGCCGGCCGCCTGGGGCTCCAACGCCTGGGCCATCGCGCCCTCGCGGGCCGCGTCGGGACAGGCCATGCTGCTGGCCAACCCGCACCTGCCCTGGGCCGACCTCTTCGTGTGGATGGAGGGCCAGCTCACCTCCCCTTCGCTCGACGCCTACGGCGCGACGCTCGTCGGCTTCCCGCTCCTGGCCATCGCCTTCAACGACCGCTTGGGCTGGACCCACACGGTGAACACGTTCGACGGGGCCGACCTGTACGAGCTCGCGCTGACGGAGGGCGGGTACCGGTGGGAGGGGGGCGTCGTCCCCTTCGAGGCTCGACCGGTCGAGATCCGCGTGCGGACGGCGGACGGCGACCTGCGCACCGAGAGGTTCGAAGCGCGGGCGTCCGTGCACGGGCCGGTCGTCGCGGAGGAGGCGGGCCGTGCCCTGGCGCTTCGCATCGTGGGCCTCGATCAGCCGCGGGTGTGGGAGCAGTACTGGGACATGCTGCGCGCCCGCGACCTGGGCGAGTTCGAGACGGCGCTGGCGCGACTGCAGATGCCGATGTTCACGGTCATGTACGCGGACGCGGATGGCCGCATCATGCACCTGTTCGGAGGCCGCACGCCGGTGAGGCCGCCGGGGGAGTGGAACTGGGCCGGCATCGTGCCCGGCGACGGACCGGAGACCCTGTGGACGGAGGTGCACCGCTACGAAGAGCTGCCGCGGGTCGTGGATCCCCCCTCGGGTTGGCTCCAGAACGCCAACGATCCGCCGTGGACCACGACGTTCCCGCGGGCCCTGGAGCGGGCCGCGTTTCCCTCGTACATGGCGCCCGATGGCATGGGGCTGCGGCCTCAGCGCTCGGCGCGCATGCTCGCCGACGACGCCTCGATCACGTTCGAGGAGCTGATCGGCTACAAGCATTCCACGCGCATGGAGCTGGCCGACCGCCTGCTCGACGATCTCCTCCGGGCGGCCCGCGCCGCGGGTGGAGAGGCCGCGCGCGCGGCCGACGTCCTGGCAGCTTGGGATCGCACCGCCGACGCCCCGAGCCGGGGCGGCGTGTTGTTCACCGAGTGGTGGGATCGCACCCGCAGGCGCGGCGCCGGCCCGGCGGGCCCGTTCGCCACCCCGTGGGACGCGACCG
>JBFIOX010000021.1:0-14676 GCA_041610455.1 Gemmatimonadota bacterium | reverse complement strand
TGCCGACGCCCGGTCGGCCGCGGCCTCCCGCCGCTCCGCCTCGGCGTCCGCTAGGGCGCCATCGAGCCGATCGAGCTCGGCCTGCGCCATCCGGACGCGCGCCTCGAGTCGCTCCAGGGCCTCCTGGACTTCTGACCGCAGGCCTTCCAGCTCCGCGACCTCCTCGCGCTTCGCCTGGAGCTCGGCGCGTCGGCTGAGCACGCCATCGGCGCGTCCCCGGCGCCCGAGGAACACGGCGCCCCACCGATCCTGCCGCCGCCCGTCCGGCCCCACCCACGGGTACCGCCGGGGCGCAAGCGCGGCCTCCCCGGGGGAGCTCACGCCGGCCAGGAGCGCCTCGACCCAGGGCGCCCCCGGCCCGCGGGGCGCGACGCGATCGAGCAGCCGCTCGCCCTCGGCCGTCGCCTCGGGGACCCCGAGGGGCCCGGGATCGAGCGGCAGGACGAGCACTCCCTCGTCGATGGCCTGCGCCGCCAACCAGGCTTCGATGGCCTCCACCGCTGGCCAGCCGTCGACCACGAGTCCGTGCAGGTGGGGACCCAGGTGCGACTCGACGGCCGCGGCCCACGCGGGCTCGGTCTCGACGAACTCCGAGAGGGCGCCGTGCAGTCCCGGGATCGAGGCTCTCGCCTCCAGCAGTCGCGCGACCGCGTCGGGCAGCAGGGCGCTCGAGCTCACCAGCGCGAGAAGGCTCGAGGCCTGCGCCTGCGCCGTGGACAGGCGACCCTCGAGCCGGGCCGCGCGCTCGCGCATCTCGCGCAGGGCCTCGGTGCCCTCTTCGAGGGCGGTGCGCGCCTCGAGCCGCTCCTCTCGCAGCTCCTCGAGGCGGGCGGCGGCACGCGTCTCCGCCTCGGCGGCACGCTCGTGCGCCTCCTGCAGCACTCCGCTCTGGGCTTCCAACGCCTCCAGCGCCGGACGGCGGCGCTCGAGCTCCTCCGAGCGCTCCCGGGCCCGCGCCTCGCTGCTCGACAACTCGAGCCCTTGGCGATCCAGCTCGCGGCGCGCCCGCTCCAGCGTCTCCCGCGCCTCGTCGCGCTCCACCGCGGCGGCTTCCGCCGCCTTCCGCAGCTCGTCGAGGTCGGTCTGCAGGCCCTGCTCGATCTCGGCCTGCTCTTCGTGCGCCGCGCGCGCGCTGTCCACGGTGTTGCGCGCCTCCCCGAGCCCCTCGCGGAGCCCGGTCCGGCGCGCCTCCGTCTCGCGTGCCTCCTCGCGCAGCGCGGCCAGACGCTCGCGCGCCGCGGTGGCGCGCTCCTGCGCGATCAGCCGCGCTCGCTCGTGCTCCTCGATCTGGCGGCGCGCGGTCTCGACGCGTCTCGCCACCTCCGCGCGCTGCCGCTCCATCTCGGCGAACTCGATGCGCAGCGTCTCGGTCTCGGTCTCGGCCGTCTGGAGATCGACGTCTTCGGAGGGCGCGGTGCGCGTCAGCCCCTCCAGCTCGGCGTGGGCCTCGCCGAGTCGGCGCTCGCTCCGCTCGAGCTTGGCATCGGCGACCGCCACCTCGAGCTGCAGCAGGCGCTCTCGGAGCTTCTGATGGCGCTCGGCCCGACCCCGCTGTTGGGCCAGGGAGCGCACCTTGGACTGCACCTCGACGAGCACGTCCTCGAGACGCTGCAGGTCGGCCTCCGCCTGCTCGAGCCGGCGTGTGGCCACCCGTCTTCGGTCCTTGTAGCGGCCGATGGCGGCCGCTTCCTCGAACAGCGCCCGGCGCTCCTCCGCCCGGTCCGAGAGGATCGCATCGACCATGCGTCCCTCGATCATGGCGTAGGCGTTCGCCCCCAGCCCGGTGTCGCGGCACATGTCCAGGATGTCGCGTAGCCGGCAGGGCGCGCCGTTCAGCGAGTATTCGCTCTCTCCCCCGCGGTACACCGTGCGGCCGATCGACACCTCGGCGTAGGGGACGGGGAGGACGCCGTCTTCGTTCGTGAGCTCGAGCGTCACCTCGGCCCGGTGGATCGCGCGCCGCTGCTCGGTCCCCCCGAAGATCGCTTCCTCCATGCGCGAGCCCCGGATCGCCGTGGGACGCTGCTCGCCGAGCACCCATCGGAGGGCATCCGAGATGTTCGACTTGCCACAGCCGTTGGGTCCGACGATGGCGGTGATGCCCTCGTGAAGCTCGATCTTGGTGCGATCGGGGAACGACTTGAATCCGTGCAGGGTGAGAGACTTGATCTTCAAGGAGCGCTCAGGGGTTCGGTGAGGATGGTAGCGGCATCCCGCGTCGCGAGATGAGCGAAGCCTGCTCGCCGGCGGCGGCCAGGAGCTCGGCCATGGGCAGCGACGCGCGCTCGGTCTCGTAGGCGCCGCCGTACACCTGGAACACGCTGTCCGCGTCCAGCGACGCGGCCACCACGTACGTCGGAATCCCCTTGTCTTCCAGCTCGGCCATGCGGCTGCTCGCCTCCGCGCGATCGGCGTACACGCCGAGATCGAAGGCCAGCCGCGTGGGACGGAGATGCCACGCGCCCGCTTCGTCTTTGTCGCCGCGGACGACCAGCTCCAGCATCAGCGTCTCGGCCGCGGCGCGGTCGGGGAGCGCCCCCGCGAAGACCCGGTGGTAGACGAGCCCCCGCACCGGGGTAGGAGCCGTGAAGAAAGACACCCCCGCGGCCGCCAGGGGTCGCGAGCGGAGGCGGGCCACGCGCAACGCGGCATCGTCGCGATCCGCATAGCTCGCGATCAGCACCGAGTAGGCGAGCTCCGGAGCGGCGCCGAAGGCGCGCTGGATGGCGACGCGCTGCACCGCGTCGGGGGCGGCCGCCGGGGCTCCCGGGGCCGGGGACTCGGGCCGGGCCAGCGTCGCGGCGCCCCCACCGACCCCGCCGGCGGCCCGGGCGATCCACCACCAGCCGAAGCCGACGCCGAGCACGGCGATCGCGCCCGCCACGACGCGAAAGGCCGGAAAGGCCGCGCCCTCCCGGTGCCGGGCCCAGCGCGGGCGCGGCGCGGCGTGCTCGGGAGAAGGCGGGGATCCCTCCTCGGCCGCGGGGTCGAGGTCGACCGTCGCCTCGTCCTCGGGGTCGTCCTCCACGAGGCGAAGCCGCGGCGGGGACCGCTCGGACGGCGTCGGGTCGGCATCGAGCGGTGAGGCCGCCGGGGGCGCGGGAGACGGGACTTCATGCCCGCCCGAGGGGGGCGCCTCCAACCCGTCCACCTCCTCCCCGACACTCCCGGCCGCGGGCACCGACGCCGTCGAGCCGGGGTCCGCGATGCCCTCCGACTCGGTCGCGGGCGCGGCGGCCTCGATCCGACCCGCCGCCTGGGCCTCCGCCGCCAGCAGCTCCGCGGCCACGTCGCCCCCGGCCTCCGGGGAGCCGCGCCACAGCCCCGCGGCCACGGGCAGCGGCGCGAGGAGCTCGGGTGGATCCGCCTCATCCGGCGGTCCGGCCTCGTCCTCGTCGAAGCGAATTCGCCCGAACACCTTCAAGCCGTTGGCGCCCGATGGAAACTCGGCGTTCCCCAGTGTCACGTAGCCATCGAGCAGGCCCCGCACCTCGCTCGAGAGTCGGGCCCCCTCCGAGAGGACGAGAAAGAGGGTACCGCCGCGCTCCCTGACCCGACCCACGAAGCTTGCCAGGAGGTCATCCCGCAGCAGGGCTTCCATGGCCTCCCGATCCGGCCCCGCCGGCAGGTAGACGAACGGCCGATCTCCGCGCTGCACCGCGACGTCGGACAGGCGGGCGCGGCCCCTCAGGGCGGCGGGCAGGCCCTCGGAATCGACCCCGCCCAGAAGCTCATCGAGGGGGCATGGGCCGGCTTCGGCGCTGAGGAGCAGGGTGTGCTCGCGGCGGCGAGCCACGGAGGTGGCGATCGCATCGACCACCGTCGCGCTGCGCTCCGCGTCGCCCCGCTCGTGCACGAGCGCCACGATGTGCGCGTCGCCCGGAACGTCCCATGCGAAGAAGCGGGCCTCTCGCTCTTCGCGCTCTCGCACCTCCCCTTCCCGTCCCCCCCCGAGGCCGCTCATTCGCTCCTCTGCGGGAGCGCGGTCGTCCCCCCGCTGATCTCTTGGATCCAGGCATCGATGCCGCGCTCGCGCTGGAGCTCCCCGGCGACCGCTTCCGCCGCCTCACGAGAAGGATACGGGCCCACCATCAGACGGTACCACGTCTCGTTCGCCTCGTCGATCCGCGGCAGCAGCCGGGTCGGGTAACCGGACGCGTCGAGGGATCGCCGCAGCTGGCGGGCGCTGTCCAGCCGACGAGACGAGATGGCCACGGCGTAGAACCCGTCCGGCACGACGTCGGCCGGTCCGCTCGCCGCGCCACCCCCTCCCACATCGAAGGCACCGGTCTCGCGGGGGCGGCGGGGTGGCGGCGCGTCCACCGTCCGACCCGACACCCCCCCGACCGTGAGCAAGCCGACGCGGTGCTCGGAAGTCGGGAGCGGCTCGGCCCGCTCGGCCGTGTCGTCCGGAGCCACCGCCATGGGTCCCACGGGAGCGCGCGGCCCCCAGCGCAGAGGCAGCCACCATGCCTCCGTGGGTCCTTCGACCGCCCCGAGATCGGTCCCGTCGGCGGCGAACCGGCGCAGGCCGTCCCCGGTCAGGCTCAGCACATCGCCGCCCGGCAGCGCCAGGGGCAGGTCATGCCGCCAGGCGCCGGGGATCGCGGTCCGCTCCATGTCGCGCGGGTCCAGCGACCATACCGACACTCCATCGAACGCCAGGAGCCGCTCCCCGGTGACGGCCGGGCGCAGCGCCTGCAGGGGTCGATCCATGCGCGAAGAGCGAAGCGACTCCCACTCGTACCGATCCAGCGACACGAGCCGGGGGCGGGCGCTGGATCCGGCGTAGATGCGGTGCTGGGAGGGCGACGCGGCGAGCGCCACGACGGGCGCCCCGATCGATGCCGTCGGTCCCGGCTCCAGATCCGGAATCGACCACGACGCGAGCACCCGGTCGTCCTCCGCCGGCAGCACCACCTGTCTTCCCCAGCCGGTCAGCAGAGCCGGGCCTCGCGATGGCACGGGGCCGGTGTGCGCGGGGCGCTCCGCCTCGGGGTCCCAAATGGCGAGCTCCGCGCCGCTGCTCGTCTCGAGGAGGCCCACCACCCGCTCGCCCGAGGCCGGCGCGGCCCACAGGAGACGGCGGCCCTCGGCGCGCACCACGCGGGCGCCGCCCGGCGTGACGACGAGCGCCTCCCGGTCCGTCACGAAGGCGCCGCCGTCGTCCGAGCCCATCCAGCGGGCTTCGGCTCCCACCGATCCGAGGGCGGTCATGGCTTCCGGCGAGGGCGCGTAGCGGCGCACGGCGCCGTCGGCGCCGCGCAGCACCGCGACGGTCCCGAGCGAGTAGGCCTCGGTCGTCGGCGGCAAGGCGATGCGGCCGGTCCACCGGATGGTGGAAGGCGCCTCGAGCGAGCGGAACTCGGCCGGGCCGCCACCGCTGGGGATGACGAGGAGGCCGAGTCTCGGTAGCGAAGTGCCGGCGACCAGCGCCGGGCCCTCCAGCCTCTCGCGCTCGCCGCCGGGGGGTCCGCCGCAGGCTGCCGCCGCGGTGGCGAGGGCCACCACGGCCGCGGCTCCGATGTGCACGAAGCCTCGAGCAGGGAGTTGGAACGAGTTCGTCACATCAGCCACATCCGCCGACCCACCCTGAGGTTCGATCCAACTTAGCCGCGACGAGAAAAGGGTCGCAAGAAACCCGATACCTACTCGAGCGCGAACGAGGGCGCGTCCCCCCATAGGCGCTCGAGCTGGTAGAAATCGCGGACTTCGTCGAGGAAGACGTGGACGATGAGGCCCACGAAGTCCATCAGCACCCAGCGAGCCTGTCCGATCCCCTCGACCCCCACCGGACGGAAGCCCCGCGCCCGCATGCGGTCCAGGATGTTCTCGCTGATCGCGCGCGCGTGCGTGTCGGAGTCACCGGTGGCGATGACGAAGAAATCGGTCACGTCCGAGAGCCCCCGCAGGTCGAGCACGATTGCGTCTCGGGCATTGCGCTCGAGCGCCGCCTCGGCTGCGCACTTGAGCTCGTCCGAAGGCTCCCCGCGACGCGCCAGGCGATCCCACACCGCGTCGAGGGGGACGGGATCCGGCGTCACTCCTCGGAGACGACCCAGACCTTGATCACCGGCTCCACCTCGGCGTGCAGGCGGACCGGCACGTCGTACAAGCCGAGCTCCTTGATCGGCTGATCGAGCCGGATCAGGCGGCGATCCACGGTGATCCCCTGGCTCTCCAGCGCCTCGGCGATGTCGGCCGCCGTGACCGAGCCGAACAGGCGCCCCTCGTCTCCGGCGCGCACCGTGAAGGTGACCGACTGCCCGTCCAGCGCGCCCGCGAGCTCGCCGGCCTGCGCGCGCTCCCGCTCGGCGGATTGCTCGACCTGCCGGCGCTCCTCCTCGAAGCGACGGCGATTGCCCTCGGTCGCGAGCAGCGCGATCCCCTGCGGGATCAGGTAGTTGCGCGCGTATCCCGGGCGCACCTTGACCAGCTCCCCCGCGCGCCCCAGGTCGACCACGTCCTTCCTCAAAATGACTTCTACCATCGATCGCTCTCCATCCCGCGCCGCTGCGCGGGCTCATCCGAGTTGGGGTACCGGCCCGTGTGCTCCACGAGCCCCGCCCCCGACTGTGCGATGCGCGGGCCGAGCCCGCCTCACTCTCGCTCCGTCTCCACCCGCAGGCGACGCCGAAGGTCCAGCCAAGTGTCGCTCAAGCCCATGACGAACGCAGTCCCCAGCGTGACCGGATAGAACAACAGCGCGGCCACGGTCCACAGCGCGATCGACCACGTCGAGCTGACCACCGAGGTTCCCAGCCACACGAGCACCGCGGCCCCCCGCAACACGTACAAGCCCCCCATGACGGCCACCACGTTGCCCCCCGTGCGCGCCGCCCACACGCCGACCGGCAGGACGAGGAGCGCCAAGCCCAAGACGAGAAGCCAGGCCAGGTGGTCGCTGAACCGGAATTGCCGCATGGGACCCAGAGGCGCCTCTTCGCCGGCCATGCGTCCCGCGATATACGAGGTGCATCCCAACGCCGCGAGCGAGGCCAGCACGAGGAGGGCCGGATAGATGCGCTTGGCCACATCCGAGATCGTCCGCATCGCCTCGACCAGGGAGGCGCCGCGTCTGCCCGCCAGATCGAACTGCGAGAGCGTGCTGTCGAACAGGCCCGCGATCCGCCAATCGAGGCCGACGAGCAGATCGGACCGAAGCAGCCCCAGGCCCACGACGGCCGAGATCGCCAGAATCACCGCCAGCGTGGCCCGCTCGAACAGCGGCCGGTCGGGGAGTACCGCCGTCGTGGCCACGAAGCCGCCGCCCACGAGCACGGCCCAGCCCCGCTCGACGTACCACAGGTCCTGGGCTCCCCCGACCCCGATCGCGGCCAGGGCCGACAGGCCCAGGGCGAGCAAGACGCTGGCCCGCCGCCTCCGCTGGAACGCGATGAGGAAGAGGGCCGTCGGCAGGAGAACCAGGGTCGCCGGTCCGAGCAGGGACGAGCTGAGCGGCGACAACAGGACCACGAGACCGGCCAACGACACGGCCCGCCAGAAGCTGCGGCGGCGTGCGGTCGGGGACGTGCTCGCGCTCTGATTCATGCCGATGCCTCCGACGCGGCCCCGGCAGGCCCCGGCGCGGGGTCCGGGTCAGGTCTGATATCCCCGAATATACGGGATAATGGCCAGGTAACGGGCCCGCTTGATGGCCGTGGCCACCTGACGCTGGTGTCGCGCGCACGTTCCGGTGGCCCTTCGCGGCAGGATCTTTCCACGATCGGAGATGAAGCGATCGAGCGTGTGCTCGTCTTTGTAATCGACCTGCGCGATCTTGTTCTCGCAGAACCGGCAGACCTTGCGGAAGGCCATCTCAATCCTCCTTGTCCTCGTCGTCGTCCTCGTCCTCCTCGTCGTCGTCCTCGTCCCCCTCCTCATCCTCGTCTTTCCGTCGCGACTTGGCCCGCGCCGGCCGACCGTCCTCGGACTCGCCGGCCTGGCCATCGCGGAGGACTCGCATGGACTCCGGGAGGGGTAGCTCGCCCTCCGAGAGGACGACGAGGTATCGCAGGAGGTCGTCTTCGAGCTTGAGGAGCCGCTCCAGCTGCGACAGCGGCTCCGGCTCGGAGTTGAACTGGGCGACGACGTAGTACCCGTTCGGCTGTTTCTGGATCGGGTAGGCGAGGCGACGCTTGCCCCACTGCTCGACGGCCGTGATCTCGCCTTTTCCGTCGGCGGTCAGGAGGCCGTGATAACGCTCGAGCTTCGCCTCGATCTCCTCGGGCGTGAAGTTCGAGCGAAAGATGTAGACGATCTCGTACTCTCGCATGAACGCTCCTTCGGTCTCGTTCGGCCCCGGTCATCCCGGAGCAGGAGTCGTGGTCCGGCTTGTCTGGTCTCCCCCGCGGCCGGCTCCGCCCTTCGTCCAGGACGCTTCGTTCGGCCACCTCGGGTGTCGCGGCGCCGTGCCGGGGCGAGCGCCAGAGAGTCCCGGGGAGGGCCGCGCAAGCTAAACCGCGCGGCTCCCCTGTCAACGGCGCGCCGGCCGGCGTGCCTCCCGACGACGCCGTCCGGGCCGCCGCCGCATCCCGCTCCGAGCCCCGAGGGGGCGCCGCCGCACGCCGCGCGGGCTCCCGTGGCGGATCAGAACAGCCCCGTGAAGACACGAAGGGCCTCGCCCAGCGGGACCCCGGCCAGCCCGGCGCCGGCGCCGGGAACCTCCGCGATGCCGTGCACGCGGGCGAACCAGGGAGCCAACACGAGCGACACCACGCTGATCAGCTTGATCACGATGTTCATCGACGGGCCGGACGTGTCCTTGAACGGATCGCCCACCGTGTCGCCCACCACGGCCGCCTTGTGCGAGGGAGACCCCTTGCCCCCGTGCGCGCCGGTCTCGATGTACTTCTTCGCGTTGTCCCAGGCGCCGCCCGAATTGGCCATGAACAGGGCCAAGAGCACCCCGCTGACGGTGGCCCCCGCGAGCGTGCCGCCCAACGCCGCGACGCCCAGGAAGCGCCCCACCACGATGGGAACGACGATGGCCACCAGGCCCGGCAAGATCATCTCCTTGAGCGCGGCGCGCGTCGAGATGTCCACGCAGCGGGCCGAATCGGGCTTGGCCGTCCCCTCCATGAGGCCGGGGATCTCCTTGAACTGTCGGCGCACTTCGGCCACCATTCCCGCCGCGGCGCGCCCCACCGCGGTCATGGTGAGCGCGGCGATGAAGAAGGGCGTCACGCCCCCCACGAACATCCCGATCACCACCAGCGGGTCGATCAGATTGATGCCGGTCGCGCGCAGCCCGACCGCGTTGGCGTAGGCCGAGAACAGGGCCAGGGCGGTGAGCGCCGCCGACCCGATGGCGAACCCCTTCCCGATGGCCGCCGTCGTGTTCCCCAGGGCGTCCAGCGAGTCGGTGATCGAGCGGACCTCGGGTCCCAGCTCGCTCATCTCGGAGATGCCGCCCGCGTTGTCGGCGACCGGCCCGTAGGCGTCGACCGACATGGTCACGCCCACCGTGGCGAGCATCCCGACCGCCGCGATCCCGATCCCGTACAGGCCCGCGAAGTTGAAGGCGAGGAAGATCGCCGCCGAGATGAGGAGCATGGGGATGGCCGTCGACTCCATTCCCACGGCGAGGCCGGTGATGATGTTGGTGGCCGACCCCGTCTCCGATGCCTGCGCGATCTTCCGGATCGGACCGGCGGCCGTGTAGTACTCGGTGGCCAGCCCGATGAAGATGCCCACGAGCGATCCGAACAACATGGCCCAGAACGGGCCCGCGGCCGGGTGCAGGAGGCTCCACGAGACCGCCCCCGGCTCGAACAACGGGAGGTTGATCGTGATGAACCAGGCGATGGCCCAGAAGATGAGGGCCGCCACGATGGGCGCCGAGCGCAGCGCCGTGGCGGGGTTCATGCGCTCCAGCACGCGGATGGCCAAGACGCCGATGGCGCTCGCGAGGAAGCCGGCCATGATGTAGAGGATGGGGAGCGAGACGGCCGAGATGCGGGCGCTGTCGAGGATGAGCGGGCTCGTCACGCCGATCACGATGGTGGCGATCACGGACCCGACGTAGGACTCGAAGATGTCGGCCCCCATCCCGGCCACGTCCCCCACGTTGTCGCCCACGTTGTCCGCGATCGTGGCGGGGTTCCGGGGATCGTCTTCCGGGATGCCGGCTTCGACCTTGCCCACCAGGTCGGCGCCCACGTCCGCCGCCTTGGTGTAGATGCCGCCGCCCACGCGGGCGAACAGCGCGATCGACGAAGCCCCCATGGCGAACCCCGAGATGATCTCGCCGAAGGGCCGGAAGCCCACCGTCTGCGGCGGATAAATGGCGAGCACCACGCCGATCCCCAGCAGCCCCAGGGCGGCCACCGCAGTGCCCATCACGGCGCCGCCCGAGAAGGCGACGCGCAACGCCTTGGCCTGGCCCTCCGCGCGGGCCGCCTCGGAGGTGCGGACGTTGGCGGACGTCGCGGCCTGCATGCCGATGAAGCCGGCCAGGATCGAGGAGAGCGCGCCCAGCACGTAGGCCAGCGCCGTGCGCCCCCCCACCAGCCAGAGCAGCACGCCGGCGACCACCGCGATGAAGGGCAGCAACACCGTGTACTCGCGCCGCAAGAAGGCCATGGCCCCCGCGTGGATCTGCGCGGCCAGGTCGGCCATGCGCTCGCTGCCGACGGGCTGGTTCCTCACGTACATGAAGAGCGCGAAAGAGAAGAACAGCCCGATCACGCCCAGCCAAAGTGCGAAGTCTATGTAGCCGACCACGTGGTCTCGTCTCCTTGTGTCAGTTCGCGTTTCCCTGCGTCAGTTCGGGTTCACCCGTCTCAGTTGGCGTTGAAGCGGCTCATGGCCGATTCGATGCCGTTCTCCAACCAATGCTCGATCGCGTCCACCGCGCGCGGGAACGCCGCCAGCGTCGCTTCTTCCTCGACTCGGGTCATGGGCGCCAGCACCCAGTCCGCGAGGTCGATCCGCGCATCGTGCGGCTGGCCGACGCCGATCCTCAACCGGGCGTAAGCGTCCGAGCCCAGCGCCTGCGCGATCGACGAGAGCCCGTTGTGGCCCCCCGCCGAACCGCGGCTCCGCAAGCGGATGCGGCCCGGGGGCAGGGCCGCGTCGTCCACCAGCACCAGCATGTCCGACGCGGGATCGAACGCGCGGGATTCGATCAGCGCCTCGAGCGCGCGGCCGCTCCGATTCATGTACGTGAGCGGCTTGTGCAGCTCGACGGCTTCCCCGCAACGGCCGCAGGCCGTCCACGCGGTGATGCCTTGGGGCTGGAATCCGGGGCAACCCCAGGTGCGCGCCACGCGATCGGCCAACCACCAGCCGGCGTTGTGTCGCGTGTCCCGGTATCGATCGCCTGGGTTGCCGAGCGCGAAGATCAGGCGCACGCGCGGCCCGGAGCGTCCGCCGCGGGGTGGCCCCTACCGGTTGCGGGAGTCCTCGTCGGAATCCCCTTCCTCGTCCTCTTCGGCCGCTTCGGCCTCGGCCCCCTCCACGAGCTCCACCTCCTCGCCCTCCGGAACCTCCTCTTCCTCCACCTCCATGACCGACGGCGGCACGACGCTGCACACGGTGAGATCGGCTTCGTCGAGGATGAGCACGCCGCGCGAGTCGATATCCGCCACGTGGATGGAGTCACCGATGTCGAGGGCGGACACGTCGACCCGGAACTCCGAGGGGATCTCGTTGGGCAGACACTCCACCTCGAGCTCGTGCCGGACCTGCTGGAGAATGCCGCCCAGCGTCACGCCTTGCGGCTCCCCATCCAGGTGCACCGGCACCTCGACGGTGATCTTCTCGTCGGCTCGAATGTGGAAGAAGTCCACGTGGAGCGGGTCGAGGCGATACGGGTGTCGCTGGATCTCGCGGATGAGCACCTGGCGGGCGTCGTCGCCTTCCACCTCGAGCGAGATCACGGTGGTTCCCGCCTGGATGCGGCTCAGCAAGCGGTCGAACTCGTGCGCGTCGACCGTGAGCGCCTTCGACTCGTCCCCGTGGCCGTACACGACCGCGGGCAGACGGCCCCGACGCCGTAGTTGGCGCGCGACCCCTTTTCCCGTCTCGGCGCGGGTCTCCGCGCGAAGCTTCGCTTGTTCCTTGTTCATCTTTCCCCTGCTTCTTACGGGGCGACCGAGGCGCGGCGCCCGCGTGAACCGTTCGACTCAGTTGAACAGCATGCTCACCGAGCTGTTGGTGTGCGTGCTTTCGATGGCCTGCGCCAACAGGCTGGCGACCGACAGGATCTTCAGGTTGGGCAGCGCGGCCACCTTCTCCGGGGCGATGGGCACCGTGTCGGTCACGGTGATCTCCTTCACATCGGCCGCCGCCAGCCGCTCGACGGCCGGGCCCGAGAAGAGCGGGTGGGTCGCCAGAATGTAGATGTCGAGGGCGCCCCGGTCGCGGAGCACCTCCACCGTGGTGGCCATCGTGCCGGCCGTGTCGATCATGTCGTCCGGGATGATGCAGTGCTTGCCCTCGACCTCCCCGACGATGTTCGAGACCTCGGCCTGGTTGGGAGCCGGACGTCGCTTGTCGATGATGGCGAGATCTCCGCCGAGCCGCTTCGCGTAGCCCCGTGCCATCTTCGCGGCGCTCACGTCCGTTGCCACCACCGCCAGCTGCTCGAGCTTCTTCATTTCGTAGTAGCGGCGAAAGACCGGCGCCGCATACAGGTGGTCGACCGGGATGTCGAAGAACCCCTGCAGCTGGTGCTGGTGGAAATCGATGGAAAGGAGTCGGTCCGCGCCCGCCGCGGTGATGAGGTTGGCCATGAGCTTGGCGGCGATCGAAACCCGCGGCTGATCCTTTCGATCCGCGCGGCCGTACCCGTAGTACGGGACGACCGCCGTCACCCGGGCGGCCGAGGCGCGCTTGACCGCGTCGATGAGGATCAGCAGCTCGAGGATGTTCTCGGCGGGCGGGTTGGTCGGCTGGATCAGGTAGACGTCACGACCGCGCACGTTGTCGTTGATGCGGACGAAAATCTCCCCGTCGGCGAAACGCTTGATCGTGATGTCGCACAGTTCCTCGCCCAGCACCTCCGCGATGCCCTCGGCCAGCGGCCGGTTGGCCGTGCCCGAAAGCAGCATGATCGGACTCGTGCTGCACGAGAACTCCGGTGTGTCCACGCTCGCGTCCAACTCGTCGGTCTGGCGTGGGGCGACTCCGCGAGGCCTCCCCGTCCAAGGGGTCGCGGAGCTCTCCCCAGAACAGGGTGAAGCTACAGCGGGGTCCCGAACCCGCGCGCGCCGGGGGTTCCCGGGCGTAACAGCCGACTAGGATACCGGAGGCGTCGGGCCGGTGTCAATCGATGGCGCGGCGGGGGCGAGTGCGCGACCCGGCCCCGCGGCGCGGGCGAGTGCGCGACCCGCCCGCGGCTCCGCGCAGGGGAGTCCCCCCGGCACCCGGCACGTGCCTGCGACTGGCCTGCGCACCGACGCTGACACTTGCCCCCGCCCCGGCCCCGCGGGAAGCTTTTCTTCGGTCGTCGGGCCCGTCTTCGTTCCCCCGCACCCCCGGAGAGTAGACCCCATGTCCCGTGCCTTGATCGCAATCGTCGCCATCCTCTCGATCGGACTCGCGGCCGTGGTGGCGCTGAGGTCGGGGGAGCCCGGGGAGACGGCCCCGGCCACGTCGTACGCCTGCGCCCCCGACAACGGCGGCATCACGCTTCCGGAGGGGTTCTGCGCGTCGGTGTTCGCCGATGGACTGGGGCCGGTCCGGCACCTCGCGGTGCGTGAGAACGGCGACCTGTTCGCGATGATCGACAGCGGTCGCGGCGGAACGGGCGGCGGGGCGGTCGCGCTGCGGGACGCGGACGGAGATGGCGCCGCGGACTCGGTGGCGCGCTTCGGCGACGTGGGCGGCACCGGGATCGGATGGTTCGACGGTCACGTGTATCTCGCGCCCGACGACGGGATCGTCCGCTATCGTCTGGCGACGGGTGCCCTCGCGCCGAGCGGCCCCGGGGAACGGATCGTGTCGGGGCTGCCCGGGCCGGGAACGGGCCACGCGGCCAAGAACGTGACCATCGCCCCCGACGGGTCCATGTACATCAACATCGGGGGGCCATCCAACGCCTGCCAGGTGAGCCCCCGCACGCCGGGATCGCCGGGGCGCGATCCGTGTCCGGAGCTGGAGCGGCGTGGCGGCGTGTGGCGCTTCGACGCGCGGCGGCCGGGGCAGAGCCAGGAAGAGGGGAGCCGTTTCGCCACGGGGCTCCGCAACACGTTCGCGCTCGCGATTCACCCCGCCGGCGGCGGACTCTGGGGCGTGCAGCACGGCCGAGACGGCCTGCATCAGCTCTGGAGCGACCGCTTCACGGTGGAGGATCAGGCCGAGAAGCCGGCCGAGGAGATGGTGCGCATCGCCGCGGGCGACGACTTCGGCTGGCCCTACTGCTATTACGATCCAGCGGCGCGCGCCAAGGTGCTGGCCCCCGAGTACGGGGGCGATGGGAGGACGGTGGGACGGTGCGCCGCCGCGCGGCCGCCTGCGGTGGCGCTCCCGGCGCACTGGGGCCCGAACGCGCTCGCGTTCTACACGGGCACGCAGTTCCCCGAACGGTACCGGGGCGGCGCGTTCATCGCGTTCCACGGGTAAAAAATGTCGGCCGAGACGCAGGACACGGCGACTACGGCGAAGATCGAGCAGATCGTGCAGGACGTCACCGGGCAGCTGGTGTCGGCCGGCTACTCCACGGGCGCTGCC
>JBFIOX010000020.1:0-14712 GCA_041610455.1 Gemmatimonadota bacterium | reverse complement strand
CCGACCACCATCAGCTATCGGGTCGCGATCCTGGCCGATTCGCCCGTGCTCCTCATCAAGGGCGGTCGAGACGGAGGAGGCACATCATGAACGCGCTGGACAAAGTCGTAGCGGGCGTGGACTTCAGCGGTCACGGCCTGGATGGGGCCCGCTGGGTCGCGCAGCACCTCGAGCCCGAGACCCTCGTCCTCGTGCATGCGCTCCACCTTCCGCGGCCCCCCACGTTCCTCAAGGGGCTGTGGGGGGATCCGGAGCAGATCGCGCTCTCCGCACAGTCGGGGGCGACCTCGCGCCTGGAGGAATTCGCGGAGCAGCTCGCGCGCGAGACGGGCACCAAGGTCGAGGCGCGGGTCCGGACGGGGGCCCCGGGCGAGCAGATCGCGGAGGTGGCGGACGCCGTTGAGGCCGACCTCATCGTGATCGGGCCGCACGGCCGCCGACAGGGGCGCTGGGACCGGCTGGGCTCCACGGCCGAGCGCGTCATCCACCACGGCCGGGTGCCGACCCTCCTCGCGACCGGGCAGCTCCGGAAGCCATCCCGCGTGTTGGCCGCCATCGACGACAGCGCGGTGGCGGCGGGCGTGCTCGAATGGCTCGAGTTCGTGGCCGCGCGCACCGGGGCCCGGGCGACCGTGATGAACGTGATCGACAACACGACCGAGGTGACGTACCGCGCCATCCTGGCGCCGAACGCCCCGGGTCGCGAGACGGAGCTCGAGCAGAAGGCCTCGGCGTGGCTCGAGGCCCGACTGGGCGAGGCGGGCATGTCGGAGGCGGAGGCCAAGGTCGCGCTGGGCGAGCCGGCCGTCGAGATCCTCGCGGCGGCGGAGCGTCTCGGGGCGGACCTGCTCGTGCTCGGCACCCACGGCGCGGGCGCGGCCGCCCGTCTCCTGATCGGAGGGGTCACCCGCATGGTGGTGCGGGGCGCGCACTGTCCCGTACTGCTCCTCCCGAAGCGGGCGAAGAAGGCGTGACCGGTCCGCGTCGGTAGCATGGCCGAACGCTCCGGTAGCGCCCCCGTGCCGCCCTGGCACGCGCTGGGCGCCGCCGTGGTGTCCGAGCGCCTGCGCACCGACCCGGCGCGCGGGTTGGGGGAGGACCAGGCACGCCGCCGGCTGATCGAGACCGGCCCCAACGAGCTTCGCGAGATCCGACGCACGCGCTGGCCGGCGCTGCTGGCCCGGCAGTTCACCAGCGTGTTCATCCTCATCCTCTTCGGGGCCGCCGCGCTCTCGGCGCTGCTGGGGGAGGTCGTCGACGCCCTGGCGATCGGGGCGATCCTCCTTCTCAACGGATTGCTCGGCTTCGTCCAGGAATGGCGCGCCGAGCGGGCCGTCGCCGCCCTGCGGCGCATGGTGGATCCCGAGTGCTTCGTCATCCGCGACGGCGCGCGACGGCGCGTGGAAGTCGCGACCCTCGTGCCCGGCGACCTGGTGCCGCTCGAGGTGGGAGATCGGGTGCCGGCCGATATCCGGCTCAGCGAGACGGCCGACCTCCGTGCCGATGAATCGGCGCTGACGGGCGAGTCGCTGTCGGTCCACAAGCGTGCCTCCCCGGTCGACGGCGCCGCGCCGCCCGCCGAGCGCGCCTCCATGGCCTGGAAGGGCACGACCATCACCCAGGGGTGTGCCCTCGGACTCGTCGTCTCCACCGGGATGCGAACCGAATTCGGCCGCATCGCGGAGCTGACGCAGGGGTTGACCCCGACCACGACGCCGCTGGGCCGCAAGCTCGGCGCCCTGGCGCGGCAGCTCGGGGTGGCGTCGCTGGCGATCGCCTTCCTGGTCATGGCGGTCGGGCTGGCCACGGGCCGCGCGGCCCTCGAGATGTTCCTGACCGCCGTGTCGCTCGCGGTGGCGGTCGTGCCCGAGGGGCTGCCCGCCGTGGTCACGATCACGCTGGCGCTGGGCATTCGCCGCCTCGCTCAGCGACGCGCGCTCGTCCGCCGACTCGCCGCCGCCGAGACACTCGGGGCCGCCACCGTGGTCTGTACCGACAAGACCGGGACGCTCACCGAGAACGAGATGACGGTCCGCCGCGTGTGGCTCGCCTCCGGCGCCGTCGAGGTGACCGGCTCGGGATACGATCCCGAGGGGCGCTTCGAGCGCCACGACGATGAGGTGCGGGTGGGGGACCGGCCGGACCTGCGCGCCGCCCTCGTGACCGGCCTGTGGTGCAACCGGGCCCGGGTCGAGGAGGAAGAGGGCGCCTGGCGGGCCACCGGAGAGCCCACCGAAGCGGCGCTGATCGTCGCGGCGACCAAGGCCGGCCTGGCTCGGACGGGCGAGCCGGCCGCCGAGATCGCCTTCACGGCCGAGCGCAGGCGGATGACCGTCCTGGAGCGGACCGACGCGGGGGTGCGGGCACACGTGAAGGGGGCCCCCGAAGTCATTCTGGCGCGCTGTGCGAAGGTGCTCGACGGCGAACGGACACGTGCGCTCGGGGAGGAGGAGCGTCGCCGCGCCGTGGCCGCCTACGAGGCGCTCGCCGGCGAAGGACTCCGGACCCTGGCGCTGGCACGCCGCGACCTGCCTCCCGACACGCCGACCGACGCCGACGCGATCGAGCGGGAGCTGGTGCTGCTAGGGATCGCGGGGATCCTCGACCCTCCGCGCCCCGAGGTGCCCGGCGCGGTCGCCCAGGCCCACGCGGCCGGCATATCGGTGATCATGATCACGGGGGATGCGCCCCCGACGGCCCTGGCCATCGCGCGACGCGTCGGCCTCGAGACGGACCGGGCCATCACCGGAACCGAGGTCGACGCGCTGGGCGATGACGAGCTGGCGGGCGCGCTCGAGGGCGACTCGGTGTTCGCGCGAGCCATGCCGGAGCAGAAGCTCCGCATCGTCGACCTCCTGCAGCGCGCGGGACACATCGTCGCCATGACCGGGGATGGGGTGAACGACGCGCCGGCGCTGAAGAAGGCCGATATCGGCATCGCCATGGGCATGCGCGGCACCGCGGTGGCCAAGGAGGCGTCGGACATCATCGTCACCGACGACAACTTCGCCTCGATCGTGGGGGCCGTCGAGGAAGGGCGGCGCCAGTTCGACAACATCCGGAAATTCGTGAGCTACCTGCTGTCTTCTAACGCGGGCGAGATCACCGCGATCCTCTCGAATCTCCTGATCGGCGGACCGCTCATCCTCCTACCCGTGCAGATCCTCTGGATGAACCTCGTCACGGACAGCGTGACGGCCCTGGCCCTCGGCGCCGAGCCGGCCGAGGCGGACCTGATGCGGCGTCCGCCCCGCGACCCCGAGGACCGGATCGTCGATCGCCGCGGCCTCCTGGCCCTCGTCGCCCTCGGCCTCTACATCGGCCTCGCCACGCTCTGGCTTTACCAGCACTACCGCGCCCGGCCCGGGGGCGCGCTGGTCGCGCAGACGGTGGCGTTCACCGGCATCATCGTCTTGGAGAAAGTGAACGTCTTCAACTTCCGCTCGCTCCACGCTCCGGTCACGGTGCGCGGCTTTTTCGCCAACCGCTGGCTACTGCTCGCCTGGGTCGCGATGATCGGGTTGCAGGTGGCCGCCGTGTATGTGCCTTTGCTGCAGACCGCCCTGCACACGGTCCCTCTGGCGGCTCGCGATTGGCTCCACATCGCCGCGGTCGCCCTGCCGCTCCTCGTGGTCCCCGAGATCGTCAAGCGGGTCCTCGCGCGCCGCCGAGGGCACCCGTGATGGAGGCCTTTCGCGGGCTGGACCCGGTGTGGCAGGCGTTGGTCGCCGGCCTGGGCACCTGGGCGCTCACCGCGCTCGGGGCCGCGTGGGCGCTGGGCGGGCGGGCCCCGTCCCGACGGGTTCTGGACGCCATGCTGGGTTTCGCCGCGGGGGTCATGCTGGCCGCGAGCTTCTGGTCGCTGCTCGCCCCGTCGATCGAGATCGCGGCCGCGCGGGGGACCACCCCCTGGCTTCCGGCGGCCGCGGGCCTGCTCGCCGGCGGCCTCCTCCTGCGACTGGCAGACGCGGCGCTGCCGCACCTCCACCCCGGCCTGCCGCGAGAGGCAGCCGAGGGCCCGAGCACGACCTGGCGGCGCGCGACGCTCCTCGTCCTCGCGATCACGCTGCACAACATCCCCGAAGGCCTGGCCGTCGGCGTGGGGTTCGCCGGAGCCGAGAGCGCGCCGGGAGGGGCCGGCGGCAGCATGGAGGGCGCGCTCGCGCTCGCCATCGGGATCGGCATCCAGAACGTCCCGGAGGGCCTCGCCGTGGCGCTTCCGTTGCGTCGGGAGGGTGTCAGCCGGCTGCGCGCGTTCTGGTACGGCCAGCTGTCGGCCGTGGTCGAGCCGGTGGCGGCCACGCTGGGGGCGGCGGCCGTGGTGTGGGTGGCGGCGGCGTTGCCCTACGCGCTGGCGTTCGCGGCCGGTGCCATGCTCTATGTCGTGATCGAGGAGTTGATCCCCGAGTCCCAGCAGGGCGGAAACGACGACCTGGCGGCCGTGGCGACGCTGGCCGGCTTCGCGCTCATGATGATCCTCGACGTCGCCTTCGCCTGAGCGCTCCGCTTCCGCTTCGGCGCCGCGACCGAACGGCGTTGGCGACCCGGCCCAACCCCCGCTCGGCTGAGCGCTCCGCCCCCGGCTCGGCGCCGCGACCGAACGGCCGCGGCGACCTAGCCCAACCCGCGCTGGGCCACCGCCTGCATGATGTCCGTGGTGCTCACGAGACCGACGAGCTCCTCGCCGTCCAGCACGAGCAGCCGGTGCACCCCGGAGAGGATCATCAACGCCGCCGCGTCCCGCACGGTCGCCGTGGGGTGAAGCGAGACGACGCGCCGCGTCATGATCTCGCCCACGGCGTGCTCGTCCAGCGCGTCCCAATCGGGTCCCTCGCGCTCGAGCCGCGAATCGAGGTCTGCCCCCGCGCCCTCCCACAGATCGGCGAAATAGGCGGCCGGAGGATCGTCTTCCTCGCTGCTCCAGATCGCCGCGCCGACCTCGGCCTCGTAGGCGACCTCGGCCCCGAAGCCCGCTTCGGCCCGCTCGCGATAGGCGGGAACGACCCGATTCTCGGCGTCGAATTCGAGCAGGTCGGTCGCCGACACGACGCCGACCACGACGCCCCCCGAAACGACCGGGGCGCCGCTCACCTCCTCGGCCACGAGGAACTCCGCGAGCTCGCGGAGCGTGGTCTCCGGACCGACGGCCTTGACGTCGGTCGTCATGATATCTCGCACCTGCGACATGGGACTCTCCGCCACGAGAGGGAAGGGCGCTCCGCCGCGGACCGCCGTCGCCCGGTCTCCAGGCCAGGATCGTGCCCGCGCGACGCCGCCCCCCCGGCGCCCCGGGCCGGCCCCCCAGATGATTGTCCGAAAACGAGTTGCGGCGGTTGGCGGCGCGGGGCGACGGCGCGGTGCGGCCGGCGACCGGGACACATCGTCATCGGGGCCGGACAAAATGTCCCGACCCCGGCGGGCCCGGCGGGGTCGACCGAGCGTCTAACGAGTTGCGGAGCAACGCGTTAGGAATCCGCTCGGCGCGGGGCCCGCGCGGCATGTGGCGTGCTTTGTCTCGCTGTGCCGTCTCGCCCCCCGACCGGGTCGAGAGACGGCGGTCGGACGCCCCGGCCCCGGCCGGAAGGGCGGCCGAGACTCGAACTCCCGGAGAAGTGACATGGACCGCATCCTCCTGGCGACGGACTTCTCGCCGCACGCGAACGGGGCCCTGGCCCACGCGATCCGTTTCGCGGATGCCTTCGAGGCCGAGCTCCACCTGCTCAATGTGCTGGTCCCGTACGGACCGTCCTCGCCCCTGCTCGAGGAGTTTCCGGGCGAGCCGGAAGCACGCGCGGCGCTCGACCGCGTCAACGCGGGCACGAGTCACGTCGTACGGGCGGTCGCCCGCGGCATCGCGGCGGCCCCCACGATCCTCGACTACGCCGACGAGCACGAAATCGATCTCATCGTGATGGGCTCGCACGGACGGCGGGGCGTTCGCCGATTCCTGCTGGGCAGCGTCACCGAAGAAGTGCTGCGGTCGGGTCGCTGGCCGGTGCTCACGGTGCACCAGGCGGCCAAGGACGGCCTGCCGCGGCCGGAATACGGCCACATCCTCGCGCCGGTGGATTTCTCGGCCCATACCGAGCCCCAGGTCGAGATGGCGGCCGCGCTCGCGCGCCGGTTCGGCGCGACCCTCGAGCTGGTGCACGTGGTCGATCCCCCCATCGTGCCCGAGCTGTACATGCCCATCGCCCCGTTGGTGGTCGACGTCAAGCGAGCCACCGATCAGGCCATGCGGCGTCTCGGCGAGCTCGCGGAGCCGCTCAAGGAAGAGCTCACGGTCGGCTCCGAGGTGCTGGTGGGCGGCTCCGTGCGGGAGATCATGCACAGGGCGAAAAAGCGCGCCGATCTGATCGTGATGCCGACGCACGGCTACCAGGGCCTGGACCGAATCCTGATGGGGAGCGTCGCCGAGGGTGTCCTGCGACGGGCGACGTGCCCCGTCCTGGTGCTCAAGCCCGAGGAGGCCGAGGCGTCGCGCGAGGAGAAGTCGGAGGAGGCACGGGAAGAGGCGTCGGTCACGACATGACCGGCACCGCGCCGGGCACGGGCCGCCTCCTGGCCTGGATGGCGCTCGCCGTGATCGCGGGGGCGCCATTCATCTATCTCATCTGGGAGTTCATCAACCATCTCCTGGCCGGGCGTTTCGTGGCCCGCGAGGCCGGTCTCGCCCTCGTCGGGCTGGCCGGCGCGTGGGGGGTCCTGCGACTGGTCGCGCGCCGCGTGTCCGGCTGGGAGGGAGGACAGGAGGACGCGCCCGCATGACGCATCCGCCGGAGTCGCGCGAGATCCGCATCGCCCCCGAACACGAGCCTCGCACGACCGGGACGATCGTCATCCTCATGCTCTTTCTCATGGCGCTGGCCGCCATGTGGATCCTCATGTACTTCGTCCTGCTCGAGCGATAGGGGGCCATGGACATCGAACGCTACGAGAAGGCCTTCCTGGGCGTGGGCGCGGTGATGCTGGTGGTGTTCCTCATCGCGCTCGCCTTCACGTCGATCTCGATGGGCATCCACTTGCCCGGACGCGCGGGTCGCATCGACCCGAGCGCCGTGCGGGCCATCCCGCCGTTCGACCAACCGGGGGTGCGCGAGCTGGGGCCGGGCCGCTACGAAGTGGTGATGGTCGGGCAGGCGTGGGCCTTCCAGCCCAGTGAGATCCGCGTCCCGGCCGGCTCCGAGGTCACGTTCATCGCGACCACGGTGGATGTCCTCCACGGCATCCACGTGGACGGGACGCTGGTCAACATGATGTTGATTCCGGGCCAGGTCTCCCGGAACACCTATCGGTTCGATCGGCCCGGCGAGCACCTCCTCGTGTGCCACGAGTTCTGCGGTGCGGGCCACCACATCATGGCCGGAAAGGTGGTGGTCGAATGAGCGCCACCGTGTCCATGCCGGAGGGATTCGACATCGCGCCGTCCCAGCGTCGCCTCGTCCGCTGGACGCTCTACATCGGATACTTCGCCCTGTTCGCCGGGGTGGCGCACGGCTTCGCGCAGGCGCTCGCCTACGCGCGCATCGATATCCTCCGCTTCTTCCCGTTCCTGCGGGGCTACTACCAGGGCCTGACGGCGCACGGCGTGGCCAACGCGCTGTTCTTCACGTTCGCCTTCTCGAACGCCTTCCTCCCGCTGCTCACCTCCCGCGCGCTGGCGCGCCCGCTCAAGATGCCGTTGCTGCACGCCTCGCTGTGGACGCTGGTGGCGGCCAACGCGCTCGTCATCTTCGCGGTCACGACCAACCGGGCCTCGGTCCTCTACACTTCGTACGCGCCGCTCCAGGCTCACTGGACGTACTATCTCGGGCTCGTGCTGCTCGTCGTTTCGAGCTACGTGGCGGCGGCCCATCTGTTCGTGCTGCTGGCGGGCTGGCGCCGCGAGAACCCGGGCCGGCGGATCCCGCTCCTCGCCTTCATCTGCGTGGCGACCTACGCCATGTGGCTGCTCGCCTCGCTCGGCGTGGCCGTCTCGTTCATCGGATTCCTGCTGCCGTGGTCCCTCGGGATCCTCGAGCGCACCGATCCGCTGCTCAACCGCACCCTGTTCTGGTTCACCGGACACGCGATCGTCTACGTGTGGCTCCTGCCCGCGTACATCTCGTGGTACGCGCTGATCCCCCGGCAGGTGGGCGGCAAGTTGGTGAGCGATCCGCTGACGCGGCTCGTCTTCATCATGTTTCTGCTTCTCTCGGTGCCGACCGGATTCCACCACCAGTACACCGACCCTGGCATCAGCACCCAGATGAAGGCGTTCCACGCCCTCCTCACGTTCGGCGTCTTCTATCCCAGCCTGGCGACGGCCTTCTCGGTCGTGGCGTCGCTGGAGATCGGCGGCCGGGCGCGCGGCGGTCGCGGGCTGCTCGGCTGGATCAGGACGCTGCCCTGGGGGGATCCGTCGGTCGCGGCGCAGCTCTTGGCCATGTTCACGTTCGTGTTCGGCGGGATCACCGGACTCATCAACGCCAGCTACACCGTCAACCAGGTGGTCCACAACACGGCGTGGATCCCGGGGCACTTCCACATGACGGTGGGCAGCGCCGTGGCCCTGACCCTGATGGGCGTGGCCTACTGGCTGATCCCTTATCTCACCGACCGCGCGCTGTGGGGCCGGAAGTGGGCGGTGGCGCAGACCTGGCTGTACGCGGTCGGCGTGCTGATCTTGGCGCGCGGGCTCATCTCGGGGGGACTGGAGGGGATGCCGCGCCGCACCTTCCTGGTCGAGGCGACCTACGACAAGGAGCCGTGGGCGCTGGCCGGCGCCCTCACCGCGATCGGCGGCACCCTCATGACGGCGGGCGCCCTCCTCTTCTTCGTGGTCGTCCTCATGACGATCTGGAGGGGAGAGCGGGGGGCCGGGCCCCGTGACATCCCGTTCGCCGAGGCGCTGCTCCCGGCCACCGACCGGGGGTGGGACGTCAAGCTGGACCGGATCGGCTGGTGGCTCGTCGCGGCCGTCGTGCTCGTGTTGATCGCCTACGGTCCGTTCCTGGCGGGCTACCTGCCGCCCAACCTGGTGTCGCCCGGATACCGGATCTTCTGACGCCGCGGACCTCTTTGACAGCCGCGCGCCGCCCCGCCAAGGTTGCACGGCGCCACTCGGCGGCCGGTCTCATCACGCCCACGAGCGACGGTATCCCCGTGTCGAAAGCACGACCGATCTCGAACCCCGATATCGAGCCCTTCGCGGGGATCGAGTTCCGCGCCGTGTTCGAGGGCGCGCCCGATGCGTGCGTCATCGTCGATGACGAGGGCCGCATCGTGCTCGTCAACGAGGAAGCCGAGCAGCTCTTCGGCTATCCGCGCGCGGAGCTGCTGGGCCAGCCCGTCGAGCTGCTGGTGCCGGAGGCCCGCCGCGAGGCGCACGCGCGCCAGCGGGGAGCCTATCAGGCGACGCCCGCCAAGCGCCCCATGGGACTGGGGCTCGAGCTGCATGCCCGGCGCCGCGACGGATCGGACGTCCCGGTCGAGATCGGGCTGAGCCCGGTGGAGACGGACAGTGGGCGGTTCACGCTCGCCATCATCCACGATCTCACCGAGCGCCGCCGCCTGCGGGCCTTCGGGGCCGGGCTGCTGCAGGGCGCCGAGGAGGAGCGGCAGCGGATCTCCCGCGAGCTGCACGATGACACCGCCCAGAGCCTCGCGGCCCTGGTGCTCAGGCTCCAGATGGCCCGGCGCAGCGAGGATCCCGATACCCGCGAGCGGCTGCTCAAGGAGCTCCACGAAGAGATCCACCGCACGTCTGAAGGCGTGCGCCGCATCCTGCGGGGGCTGCGGCCGCCGCTGCTGGACGACGTGGGCCTGGTCGCCGCGCTCCGCGCGCACGCCAAGAGCGCCCTAGCCGATTCCGGCGTAGAGCTGGCGATCGAGGCCGCCGAGGATGTGGAGCACCTTCTGAGCCGCGAGGCCAAGCTGGCCCTCTACCGCATCGCGCAGGAGGCCATCTCCAACGTGCTGCGGCACGCCGAGGCGGGCCGGGTACGGATCTCCATCGCCAGCGAGGAAACGTCGGTGGTCGTGACGGTGGAAGATGATGGGGTCGGTTTCGACCTCGACGCGGCCGATCCGGGCGGGGGGCGGGGACTCGGACTGGTGGGGATCATGGAGCGGGCCGCGATCCTCGGGGGTCGGGCGCGCGTCGAAAGCTGGCCGGGCGGCGGCACGCACATCACCGTGACGATGCCGATCGCCCAGGACGCGGGCCGCCCCGGCGGCTGACGGGAGCCCCGCGGCCACGGCCGAGAGCGTGTGCCGCCCCCAAGTCCTCCGGCCCCGTGCCGCCGCCCCCCTCTCACGTACACGTAGTGCGGGCTATACTGTCCCATTCTCGTCTCGTAATGTCCCGACGGCTCGTGGTGGCCGGACGGGGGCGTCCCCGTGCGGACCCCCGTAAGTCGCGGTTTCCGTGGCAGTTCCGGGGCCGGGTCGCCAGGGGTGGGCGCGGTACGCTTCGCGCAGGGCGGGACGGCACGCCGCGCGCTCGGCGCGGCCTCGCTCCGGGCCTCGGCTCGCGAGCGACCAGACCCCAGGGCCGGCAGGCGAGGGAGGACCGGACGTGACGATCGGAGAGATCGAGCCGCGGGTGGCCCGCGGCGCCCAGCGCGGGCCGGCAGCGGACGAAGACGTCCCCGAGGTGCCCTCGCCAGCGCGCCTCCTCATCGTCGAGGATGACGAGCGCGTGCGGTCGCTGCTCGTCGAGCTGCTGAGCGGCGAGGGCTACGAGACGCTCGCCGTCTCGGACGGTGAGGAGGGGCTCCGCACCCTGCAGCGCGAGCCGATCGATGTCGTACTGCTCGACATCAACCTCCCCGGCATGCACGGGATCAACGTCCTCACCGCGGCCCCCAACACGCAGACCGACGCCGAGTTCATCATGATGACGGCCTTCGCCGAGGTGGAGACCGCGGTGGAGGCGATCAAGCTCGGCGCCTTCGACTATTTGCGGAAACCGCTCGAGCCGGACGAGCTGTTGCTCGTGATCGAGCGGGCCCTCGACCAGCGCCGGCTCCGACGCGAGGTGGCCTCGCTACGGCGGCAGGTGCCGCGCGGGCCGCGCGCCCGCATCATCGGCCACTCCAAGGCGCTCGAGCGGCTGTTCGACCTCGTGGAGCGGGTCGCCGCCACCCGATCCACCGTCCTCATCACGGGCGAGACGGGAACGGGCAAGGAGCTGGTCGCGCGGGCCATCCACGACCTCTCGCCGCGCGCCTCCAAGCCCTTCGTACCGGTCAACTGCTCGGCGCTGCCCGAGACGTTGCTCGAGTCGGAGCTGTTCGGGCACATGAAGGGGAGCTTCACGGGGGCGATCGCGACGCGCCGGGGGCTGTTCGAGGAGGCGCACGGCGGCACCGTGTTCCTCGACGAGGCGAGTACCATCTCCGCCGCCACCCAGGTCAAGCTGCTGCGGGTGCTGCAGGAGCGGCAGGTGCAGCGGGTGGGGGGCGGCGCTTGGATTCCGGTGGATTTCCGATTGCTCGCCGCCACCAACGTCGACCTCGAGGCCGAGGTGGAAGCGGGCCGCTTCCGCGACGATCTCTATTTCCGGCTCAACGTCTTCCCGGTCGAGGTACCGCCGCTGCGCGAGCGCCGAGACGACATCCCGCTTCTCGCCAATTACTTCCGCTCGCGTTTCGCCGAGGAGAACCATGTCGATCCGCCCGCCATCAAGCCCGAGACGCTCCGGCGCATGATGGAGTACGACTGGCCGGGGAACGTCCGCGAGCTCGAGAACTTCGTCGAGCGCGCCATGATCATGTACCAGGGGGCGCCCTCGATCCGCTTCGATCCGCCGAGCGCCCGCGCGGCCGGGGTCGAGCACGCGCTGCTGGATCGAGGAAGGCAGGGGCGTTGGACACTCGAGCAGCTCGAGCGCCAGCACATCCTGTCGGTGCTCGAGGAGACCGGCGGCAATCAGACCCAGGCGTCGGGGATCCTGGGGATCGATCGGCGCACGCTGTACCGCAAGCTCAAGCGCTATCGGGAGGAAGAGGCCGTGCCGGACTACTCCTCCTAGGGCCCGGCTCCGCCGGACCACCCCGCCGGCGCCCATCCGGCGGGAGGCGCCGCGCGTCGCCCCCGACCCGCGGCGCGGTCGTTTCGGCGCTTCCGCAGCGATATGTTTCCCGTGTTGTACCTCGCAGGGCCGGGACCGCTGTCCGGCAACGCGACGCGGCCCTCGCTCCCTCGACCCCGCCACGCGCGCCGGGTCGGGCACACACGAGCCACCCGGAGACAGATGTCCGATACCCGACCGAGTCTCGACTCCTTCGACGCCCGCGCGACGCTCGACGGCCCCGGCGGTCCCGTCGCCATCTACGACTTGAACGTGGTCGCGCACCGCACCGGCATCCCATTGTGGCGACTGCCGTTCTCCATCCGCATCGTGCTCGAGAACCTGCTGCGTCACGAGGACGGACAGTCGGTGACGGCCGACGACGTGGCGGCCATCGCGGCGTGGGATCCGGGACGCACGCCGGGGCGCGAGATCTCCTTCCGGCCCGCGCGCGTGCTCTTACAGGACTTCACGGGCGTCCCCGCCGTGGTCGATCTTGCCGCCATGCGAGACGCGATGGCCGACCTTGGGGGGGACCCCGCGTCGATCAACCCGCTCATGCCCTGCGAGCTGGTCATCGACCACTCGGTGCAGGTGGACTCGTTCGGCACCCCGATGTCCTTCACGATCAACGCCGAGCGAGAATTCGAGCGGAACCACGAGCGCTACGCGTTTCTGCGCTGGGGACAGACGGCGTTCGACAACTTCAAGGTGGTGCCGCCCGACACGGGCATCGTGCACCAGGTGAACCTGGAGTACCTGGCCCGGGTCGTGTTCGACGACCGGACGGGCGGCGAGCGGGTCGCCTATCCCGACACCCTGGTCGGCACCGACAGCCACACGACGATGATCAACGGACTCGGCGTGTTGGGCTGGGGCGTGGGCGGGATCGAGGCCGAGGCCGCGATGCTGGGCCAGCCGCTGTCCATGCTCGTGCCGCGCGTGCTGGGGTTCCGCTTGCGCGGAGCGCTCCCCGAAGGCGCCACCGCCACCGACCTCGTCCTGCGCGTGACCGAGATGCTGCGCGAGGCCGGGGTGGTGGGGAAGTTCGTCGAGTTCCACGGGCCGGGCCTGGCCGGGCTCTCCCTGGCCGATCGCGCGACGCTGGGGAACATGTCGCCCGAGTTCGGCTCCACCTGCGCGATCTTTCCGATCGATGCCGAGACGCTCGCCTATCTCCGCTTCACGGGGCGCAGCGAGGCGCACGTGCGGCTGGTCGAGGCCTACGCGCGGGCGCAGGGGCTGTTCCACGAGGCCGGGACGAAGGAGGCCGCGTACAGCGACGGCGTCGAGCTCGACCTGTCGACGGTCGAGCCGGCCATCGCGGGTCCCAAACTGCCGCAGCAGCGGGTGCCGCTCACCGAGAGCAAGGCCCGCTTCTTCGACGCGCTGAGGGCGATGCGTGCCAACGCGGGCCCCGAGCCGAACCACCAGACGCTGGCCCGCTGGGAGGGGGAGGGCGGGGACCCCGAGGGCGCCGTCGCCGTCGCCGAAGCGCCGGCGGGCATCGCGGTGCGGCTCACCGACGAGAACGGGGATGACCACGAGTTCGCGCTGCACGACGGTTCCGTCGTCATCGCCGCCATCACGAGCTGCACGAATACCTCCAACCCGTCGGTCATGGTGGGCGCGGGCCTCCTCGCCAAGAACGCGGTGGAGCGGGGCCTCGAGCGGCGGCCCTGGGTGAAGACGAGCCTCGCCCCCGGATCGATGGTCGTGACCGAATACCTGACCGAGGCCGGCCTGCTCCCCTATTTCGAGGAGCTGGGCTTCCACGTGGTGGGCTACGGCTGCACGACCTGCATCGGGAACAGCGGCCCGCTGCCGGCCGAGATCTCGAAGGCGATCCGCGATAACGACATCGTGGCGTGCTCGGTGCTGTCCGGAAACCGCAACTTCGAGGGCCGCATCAGCCCCGACTCCCGGGCGAACTACCTGGCCTCACCGCCGCTCGTGGTGGCCTACGCGCTCGCCGGACGCATGGACATCGATTTGTACAGCGAGCCGCTGGGCACCGACGAGGCGGGCGAGGAGGTGTTCCTGCGCGACATCTGGCCCAGCCAGGAGGCGATTCGGGACACGATCCGGTCGGCCGTGAAGACGGAGATGTTCCAGGCCAAGTACGCCGAGGTGTACGCGGGCGACGAGCGCTGGAACTCGCTCGACGTTCCCGAGGGCGACCGCTTCGTCTGGGACGAGGACTCGACCTACGTTCGCCAGCCCACCTTCTTCGCGGGCATGTCCCGCGAGGTGCCCCCGATGCGCGACATCGAGGGCGCCCGCTGTCTGGCGCTGCTGGGCGACTCGGTGACCACCGACCACATCTCGCCCGCGGGGTCGATCGCCAAGGCTTCGCCGGCCGGCCGCTATCTGATCGAGCACGGCGTGGCCCTGGCCGACTTCAACTCGTACGGGTCGCGGCGCGGCAATCACGAAGTGATGATGCGCGGCACGTTCGCCAACATCCGGCTGCGGAACCAAATGGTGCCGGGGGTCGAGGGCGGGTTCACCAGACACGTTCCGAGCGGCGAGGAGATGACCATCTTCGATGCCGCCATGCGGTATCGGGAGGAAGGCACGCCGCTGATCGTCCTGGGTGGCGCCCTGTACGGCTCGGGCTCGAGCCGCGACTGGGCCGCCAAAGGTCCCTACCTGTT
>JBFIOX010000019.1:0-14785 GCA_041610455.1 Gemmatimonadota bacterium | reverse complement strand
GCGGCGGCGGGCTGGCCACCCGGGCGTGCTCGCGCTCTGTGTCCTCCTCGTCGGCGGCCCGGGCTGCGACACCACGGGCCAGGAGCAGCGCGGGGAGGGATCGACGGCGACGACGGACAGCGCTCCCGCGGCGGACAGCTCCGCAGGCGCGGTCCTCACCCCGCCCGGGCCCCCACCCCTGCCTCCGCTTCCCGGGGAGGGCGAGCTGCGCGACTTCCGGCTGCAACTCGTGAACACGGCGCCGGGGCGCGTCGTCGTGTACGCCAGCGCCGGGGCCGCTCGCGTGGTCCTCGACACGGTGCCGGGGCGAGATTCGACGCTCGTGAACCTGCGCGTGCGGGCCGAAAGGGTCGATCTCGTCGCCGCGGACGAGGCGGGGCGGGAGATCGCGGGCGGGGCGCTGGAACTACTTCCCGACCTGCTCAACCGCTGGGAGATCCGCGGGGGCGCCGCGCCCGGAACCCCGCGCCAGACCGTCCCCGACTCGCTTGAACAGGTCGATCGCCCGGCGTATGCTCGGGTGCCGTCTCGCCATCGCGTGGCCTCCGGCCGGCCGGATCGGGACCGCGCCGGCCGTTAGTTCGCGAGGGACGAGCGGCCCCTGGCGGGCAAGCTCATCCAACGGAGGGGGCGATGGACGTCGGCACACCGCAGGCGAGAGATACCTGGGGATCGAAGGCCGCCTTCATCCTGGCCGCCGCGGGAAGCGCGATCGGCCTCGGCAACATCTGGGGCTTCCCGACACAGGCCGGAAGGAACGGCGGCGCCGCCTTCCTCGTCATCTACCTGATCGCCGTCGCCATCATCGGCGCGCCCGTGATGTTGGCCGAGCTGATGATCGGTCGCGCGACGCTCCGGAACCCCGTAGGCGCGCTCAAGAAGCTCGCGCCCGCGACCGCGTGGTGGTTGATCGGCGCCATGGGAGTGCTGGGCGGCGTCATGATCCTGAGCTTCTACTCGGTCATCGCCGGCTGGACCCTGGCCTACATCGTCAAGGCGGTGAGCGGGACGTTCTCGGCCGGCGTCGACACCGAAGCGCTCTTCGGCGAGGTGGCCGGGACCCCCCTGCGCGCCATCGGTTGGCACATCCTGTTCGCGGCCCTGACCGTATGGGTCGTGCTCGGCGGCATCCGCGACGGCATCGAGCGCTGGACGAAGGTCTTGATGCCGGCGCTGCTCATCCTCCTGTTCCTGCTGGCCGTGCGCGCCGTGACCCTGCCGGGGGCCGGGGCCGGACTCTCCTTCTACCTCCAGCCCGACTTCAGCAAGGTCACGGGCGGCGTGGTCATCTCGGCCATCGGCCAAGCCTTCTTCAGCCTCAGCCTGGGCATGGGGGCGATGATCACCTACGGCTCGTATCTCTCCAAGAAGCAGGAGCTCGTCTCCTCGGCCGGCTGGGTCACCGGATTCGATACGGGCATCGCCATCCTGGCCGGGCTGATCATCTTCCCTACGCTGTTCGCGACGGGGTTCGATCCCAGCCTCGAGGGCCCGGGGATGGTCTTCGTCGTTCTGCCATCGCTGCTGTCGACGATCCCACCGGAGCCTTACGGAGGGCTCATCTTCGGCACCGGGTTCTTCGTCCTCTTGGGCATCGCCGCGCTCACCTCGAGCATCTCGCTCCTCGAAGTGGGAGTCACGTGGGCGGTCGACGAGAAGGGTTGGTCGCGGCGCAAGGCCGCGCTCACGCTGGGCGGCGCCGCGGTGATCGTCGGGATTCCCAGCGCGCTCGGGAACGGGGCGGTGGACTGGCTGACCAGCGTGCCGGGGGTGGGCATGGGCTTCCTCGATCTCATGTTCACCATCTTCGGCTCGTTCGCGCTGATCGTGGGCGCGCTGTTCATCAGCCTCTTCGTGGGCTGGCGCTGGGGCGTGAGGAACGCGGGCGATGAGGTGCGGGAGACCGACGGCCGGTTCCGTCTGGGCGGTGTGTGGAGCGTGCTCATCCGCTACGTGTGTCCGTTGGCGCTCATCGGCATCCTCATCCACACGCTGATCACGACATTCTGAGGGTCCGTCCTCAGGAGTCGCCCGCCGGCCGGTCGACCGGAAGGCGCGGGGGGGCGGTCGGGGGTGCGCGCCGAGAGTCGAACGTGGGGCGGTGAACTGCGAGTGTCCCACGCGCTCCGCCAGCCGTCCGCGAGCGCGCGCCGGGGCGCCTCCGTCACTAACCTCAGCGCCGGCGCGTTGTTCGATGCGCGGGTGTGGACGGGTAGGGAACCTGCACGAAGATGGGGACTAGGACGCGTCGGCCCGCGTCGTGGGGCGCGAGCATGCCGTTCGGAACCCGGGCGGGCGTGACGGCATTGGGGCACGTTGACGGCATAGGGGCACGAGGAGGCAGGAGTCGTTGCCGGAGAGCACCGTGAAGAAGCTCAAGATTCTGATCGCGCTTGCGGCGACCGTCGCGGCGATCGCGATCGGCCAGCGCCAGCAGGGCGACCAGCGGGAGACCCGCACGCAGCGCGCGCAGCTGGACAGCCTCGACCGAGATGTGGAGGCCGAAAGCTGGTTCGTGTGACCGTCCCCGTCTCGACATGGGCGCGGCCACGCGACGCGTCGAGCGACCCCGTTCAGCCGCCCGGCGCCCGTTCGCAGCCGGAGAAGCCGTTCTGCTTGTGAGACCCATCGCAGAACGGCTTGTTGGAAGAGCGGCCACAGCGGCATAGCCACACGCGGGGACCCGGAAGCGTCCACGCCCCGCCCTCCGCGTCCCGAAGCACCACCGGCCCCTCGACCTTGTAGGGGCCGTCGTCGTTCACCGTGATCGTCGCCACCGGCGGCGGGCCGTCATCCTGGCTCATGGGCTGCTCTCCTCGATTCGGGCCACTCGGACGGCCGCGCGGTGCGACTGCGAGCGTCCCGTTCGACTCTTCCCGTACGTTTTAGGGCACGACATCTTCGTGATCGCCGGCCGTGGCCGGGGAACCCGGGCTGGCTCCGCCGAGTTTAACGGGACGGCCGTGACACCGCTGAAAAGAGCCCCGATGACGTCACACCCGCAGGCCCATCCCGCCGTCCGGCATCGAGGCATCGCCCTCGCGCTGGGGGCGGCGACCCTCGTCGTCGCGACGTCCGCGTGCGCAGACCCGATCGGCCCCGATCCGCTGGGGATCTGCTCCATTCCGTTCGAGCGTTTCGTGGACGGTGGGTTCGAGCGCTCGGAGATCCCGGCCCTGTACAACCCCAAGGTGGCGCTGCGAGGCACCCCGGACATCGCCTATCTGAGCTTCTCGGACCGCGTCATCGGCCTGCGCTTCAACGGGCAGCCCCTCGCCATCCCGCACAAGATCCTGTGGTGGCACGAAGTCGTGAACCTCGACGTCCCGGGCGAGCGACGAACGGTCACTTACTCGCCGTTGACCGGCTCGAGCCTCGTGTTCGATCGCGGCCCCGTCGCCGTGGACAGCTTCACGGTGTCGTCTTACGTGCTGGAGACCAATCTCGTGCTCGAGGACGAGTCGGGGAGCTTGTGGCCGCAGATGTCCAGCACCGCGGGCTGCGGCCCGCGCAACGGGGTCTCCCTGCAGCGCGAGCCGTATCAGGAGATGACGCTGGGCGCCTGGCTCTCCCTGCACCCGGACTCGTGGATCGTCTCCTCGGCCACCGGCCACAGTTTCTTCTACACGCTGTACCCGTACGGGGACTACGACGACGTGGACAATCCGGAGCTGCGATTCCCGCTGTCGTCTCCCATCGATCCGCGGCGCCCCCCGAAAGAGCGGATCCTGGGGGTCCCCGCCGGGCAGGGCGGCATCGCTTTCCCGCTCCCCGTCCTCGCCCAGTTGGCCGCTCAAGATCAACAGGGACAGCAACAGGTGTTCGTGTGGGCCGCCAACGCCGAGGCGGGAGGCAGCCCCGTCGTGGCCTTCTGGAACTCGTTCGCGCAGACGGCGTTGGCGTACCGCGCGGAGGTCCAAGGGCAGCGGCTGACCTTCGAGGTCGTGGACGGACAGCGTCGGGACGTGCAGACCGGGACTACGTGGGATTTCGAGGGGAACGGCTTCGCCGGGCCCCTGGAGGGCGCCAAGCTCGAGCCGGTCGCCGAAGCCTACCTGGCGTTTTGGTTCGCTTGGGCCGAGTTCCAGCCCGAGACGAGCATCTGGGCCCCGCCCGCGACCGCGGCCCTGACGCCAGGCTTCGATCCGTTCGAGCCGCCGCCCGGTCCCATCGATTGGGAGCTTTCCCGCCGCTGATCGCGGCCATCGCTGGAGGCGCGGCCTTCGCCGCACTCGCCTGGTTCGCCGGACCCGCGCCAGGAACCCGAGCGCGCCACGGCCGGTTGTGATGCGGAAGGGTCGCCACCGGAGCGACCGCGATCGGGGGCGCGGGGCCCCCGCGCAACGTGCCCCAGCGCGAAACGTCCACAGCGAACCGAAGCGAGCCGCCGCCGGCATGTCCCCTCCGACCAAACGAACGACGATCGCCGCCTTCTTCGGCCTGCTCGCCGCGGGGATGTCGAGCGCGTGCTCGCGCGAAGCCGCCGGGCCGGCGGTCTCCGCACCCTACGCCGGCGCACTCCCCCCGCTCTCAGAGGCCGGCGTGACACGTTATCGCACCCCCGCCGAGACGCTGTTCGTCCACGCGGCGTCGCGGGAGACCGAACGGCGCGCATCCATCCTCTTCTATCGCGGCCGCGGCGTGGGGCGGGACCGGGAGGGGGCCGCCTACGTCCCCGATCCGCAAACCAGCCGTGTTCTGGTCGTCGACGACCGTCTTCGGGTGGTGCGCGTCGTGGGGGGACCGACCGAGGAGGGTGGCGGCTTGGGGCAGCCCCTCGCGGCGGCGCCACTGTCGAGCGGGGGGCTGCTCGTCTCCGATACCGAGCACGCGGAGGGGCTCCTCTACTTCGACGCGGCGGGGGACTTCGCCGGCTCGGCGACGCCGCCCGTGCCGAACCCGGACCTGCACGCCGACCCCACCGGGGGCTTGTGGGCCGCCCGCTCGCCCTACGTCATCCGCTTCGAGGAGACGGCGGCGGACGCGCCGCTCCTCTACCGCTTCGACCCCCTCGAGGGGACCGGCGTGGGTATCGCCGGTCTCGAGCCCGTGGACGCCGGGGGTTGGCGCCGCGTGGCCAACTCGGGGCCCGTGGCGGTCGGCCCGGACGGCACCGGGTACTTCGCCTTCTTCCTGCGGAACGAGCTGCGCGCCTACGCGCCCGATGGGAGACTGCGATGGCGCACCGCGCGTGACCTCCAATACCCCACGCCGGCGCCGGTCTTCGTCGCCCAAGAAGATCGCATCCAGGTCGACGTGCGCCCGGTGACCCAGGCGCTCGCTCTGGGACCCGATGGCCGGCTCTACGCGCTGACGGTGGCGGACAGCATGCCCGACCTCACCGCGCCTGCCCGAGCCGCGGGCGAGCGCCGCATCGAGGTGTACGATCCCGGGACCGGCGCCCTCCTGCGGGCGTCGCGCGTTCCGGCCTCCTGGACCACGTTCGCGGCCGACCGGGATGGGCGCGTGTTCCACGTCGACCCGGCGCGCGTGGAGGCCACCGCGCCTCCGCCGGAGCGCGCGCCACTGCCCGACGTGCCGCTGGTCGATTTCGGAGGAGACACGACGCGCTTCGCGGACCATCGCGGCAAGGCCCTCTTGATCAATTTCTGGGCGAGTTGGTGCCTGCCGTGCCAGGATGAGCTTCCCAAGCTGGATTCCTACTATCGGACGCTGGACCGGAGCGCGGTCGAGTTCCTCGCCATATCGGTCGATGAGGACCGGGACGCGGCCGCTGAGTTCATCGCGCCTTTCCGCCTGCCGTTTCCCCTGTTCTACGGCGGTCCCGGCATGCAGGAGCACTTTCACTACATTGGTCTTCCGTTCACGCTCATCGTCGATCGGCGCGGGCGGATCGTGGAGGAGATCCACGGCTTTGGCTCGCAGGAGACGTGGAATCACCTGACGTCGACGCTCGAGGCCGAGATGGCGGTCCCGGGCCGCGACCCCGCGCCCGGAGGCGAGGAGGCCGCGGGCCACGCCGAACACGAGCGGTGATGAACCACGGGGAGGTCGGAACCGTTCCGACGGTCCCGCTGTTCCAAGAGGCGGTACGGATCCAAGAGAGGCGCCGCCACGGGTGTGCGCGCGCCACCAACCGATCGAGAGGAGGGTGCATGAAGTCCAAAGTGCTGAGCCTGGCTCTGCTGGTCGCAGCCGCGGGAGCGTTTTCGGCCCGTTCGGTCGCGGCCCAGGACATGGGCGGCGAGATGAAGACCATGACCGCGCAGGTCGTGGATCTGGCCTGCTACGTGAACATGGGAGCGTACGGAGAGTCGCACCGCGAGTGCGCCCAGATCTGCGCGGACGCGGGCCTGCCGCTCGGCTTCCTGGGGTCCGATGGCAACGTGTACATGGCCTTCGGAGCGGGCATGCCGGCGCCGCTGGCCAACGAGACGCTCCGGCCGCACGCCGAGCACACGGTCGAGGTCACCGGGAAAGTGATGCAGCGCTCCGGGGCACGATCGATCGTGGTCGAAAAAGTTTCGATGAAGAAGTAGGCGATTCCTCCCCACGACCCCCGTTCCATGGCATCCGGGGGTCGCGGCCCGGGACGGGGGGGCACCGCGTCCCCTCCGTTCCGGTCACCGACCTCTCCGGCATCATCCTCGAGGGAGCGCTCGGTGGCGCGCACCGTCCCCGTGACGGGGCCGGGCGGGAATCAAGCCACGGATAGCGAGACCAGTGCCGACGTGCGACGAAGTTCGCGAACTGCTGTGGCCGCTCGACAGGCCTCGACGCTCCGTCGAGGGAGAGGCTGCCGCGCGCGCACACGTGGCGTCGTGCGCCGCTTGTCGCGGGTTCTTCGCTCGCGACGCCGCGCTCGCGCAGGTGCTCCGGGCGACGCGTCTGCCGGTGACGGCGCCGGAGGCGGTGCGCCGCCGCGTGCTTTCGTCCCTGGTGGCAGAGCCCGCGGGGCCAGCTCGGCCGGGTGGGCGAGCGATCCGACGGCGCCGTGCGTTCCCCTGGGCGGTGGCGGCCGCGGCGGTCCTCGTCGCGGCGATCGGCCTGTGGGGTGGGCGGCCCGCCTCGCTCGACGCGGCGTACGCGCAGGACTACATGTCGCGCGCCGTGGAGCAGACCGCGGTCGAGACCCCCGATCCCGGCCGGGTGTACGAACTGTTCATGCGCGAGCTGGGGGTGCCCGTCACGCCCGTCTCGCTGGACAACTCGCGACTCAGTCGCGCCATGATCTGCCTCATTCGCGGGAAGCGCGCCGCGATGGTGGAGTACGAGGTCGAAGGCCATGTCATCGCGCATTACCGGGTGCCGCTGGCGCGCCCGGGCCGCGCCTCGGCGCCCATGCGGATCACCACGGAGGACGGCGTGTGCGTGATCCGCTGGTCGGATGGCGAGTTCGAGCACGCGCTCGTAGCCGACGTCGCCGTGCATCAGCTGCGGACCATCGCGGAGACGCAGTTCGCGGCTCGCTGATCGCGTGGGGCGTTGCTCCCCCCGGGTCACGCCCCTAACCTCAGCGGCTCTCCTGCGTCGGGAGCGGTCCGCCACGATCCGCACGAGCTAGCGGCCGGCCGCGCTCCCGCGCGCGACGGACGGGCGATGAGCGACCGGGCGATGAGCGACGCGGCGACGAGCGGCTTCACCACGGGAATGGACCGTCAGCTCGCCTTCTACCGGGCCGGCGTCGCGGGCTCCCGACCAGACTTTCCGATCGGTTACGAGGCCCTCGAGCGCGCCGCGCGCGAGGTCCTCTCCGAGACCGCCTACGACTACGTGGCGGGCGGAGCCGGTTCCGAAGACACCATGCGGGCCAATCTGGAGGCGTTTCGCCGATGGCGCATCGTGCCCCGAATGCTGTGCGACGTGAGCGAGCGCGATCTCGTCGTCGAGCTGTTCGGCGCCCGGCTCGCGCATCCGTTGCTCCTGGCCCCGCTCGGCGTGCAGCGGATCATCCACGAGGATGCGGAGCTCGCTACCGCCCGGGCCGCGCGCGAGATGGGAACGGCCCTCGTGCTCAGCACGGTCTCATCCTGCACGATGGAGGAAGTCGCCGCCGAGATGGGCGACGTGCCCCACTGGTTCCAGCTCTACTGGCCCGCCGATCCTTCGCTCGCCGAGAGTCTGATCTCCAGGGCGGAAGCGGCGGGGTTCGGGGCGCTCGTCGTGACGCTCGACGCCGCGCTGCTCGGGTGGCGGCCGCGGGACCTGGTCCACGCCTACCTGCCGTTCCTGCACGCGGAGGGACTCGCGAACTACTTCGCCGATCCCGCGTTCCGCGCCCTGCTGGGGCGCGCCCCCGAGGAGGACCCGGCGGCGGCCGTGGGGCGGATGGCCACGCTGTTCGCGAATCCGGCGCTGAGCTGGGAGGACCTGGCGTTCGCGCGGGAGCGAACGACCCTGCCGATTCTGCTCAAGGGCATCCTCGATCCGGACGACGCCCGCCGGGCGCTCGACTCCGGCGTGGACGGGATCATCGTGTCCAACCACGGAGGCCGGCAGGTGGACGGGGCGATCGCCGCGCTCGACGCGCTCCCGGGCATCGTCGAAGCCGCGGCTGGCCGACCCGTCCTGTTCGACAGCGGCATCCGGGGCGGGGCGGACCTTTTCAAGGCGCTGGCGCTTGGCGCCCGGGCAGGTCTCATCGGGCGGCCCTATGCCTTCGGCCTGGGCCTCGCCGGCCGAGACGGCGTGCGACACGTATTGCAAAACCTGCTGGCCGAGTTCGATCTCACCATGGCGCTGTGCGGTTGCTCTTCGGCGGCCGAGATCGATCGTTCCCGCCTGGCGCGGCAGGCTCCGTGAGCCGGCGGAGGCCGAGAACCGGGAGATGGGTGCACGAGACCGCCGAATCATTCCACCCGCTCGCACTCGTACGACATGGTCCAACGTCGGCGCGTCCGCCGCTGTTTCCTCAAGGTAGACAGACGAGAAACGAGCAGAAGTGAAGCTTTCCGAGGTATCCGTCCGGCGGCCCGTCCTGGCCAGCATGATGAGCGCGACGCTCGTCCTGTTCGGGGCCATCTCGTTCCAGCGCCTCTCGGTGCGGGAGTTCCCCGACATCGATGCCCCCATCATCTCCGTCAGCGTCACGCTGCCGGGGGCGAACCCCCGTGTGGTCGAGTCCACCATCACCGACATCCTGGAGGAAGAGCTCGCGACGATCGAGGGTCTGCGCACCCTCACCAGCTCGAGCGCCGAGCAGTTCTCGAACATCACGCTGGAGTTCCAGCTCTCGCGTGATCTGGAGGCCGCGGCCAACGACGTGCGCGACAAGGTCGCCCGCGTGCGCGGCCGCCTGCCGCAGGAGATCCTCGAGCCGGTGGTGGCCAAACAGGACAACGACGCGCAGCCGTTCATCTGGCTCGCCCTTTCCGGGGCCAACTACACGCTGCGCCAGCTGTCCGATCTCGCCGATCGCTCGATCAAGACGCGGCTCCAGAGCTTGCCGGGCGTCGGCAGCGCGCAGGTCTACGGCGAGAGACGGTATGCCATGCGCGTGTGGCTGCGCTCGGCGGAGCTGGCGGCGCGCGGGCTCACCGTCCAGGACGTGGAAGCGGCCATCCGCAGCCGAAACGTGGAAACCCCCGCCGGCCGGATCGAGTCGCAACGCCGCGAGTTCACGGTGCGATCGCTGGGCGAGCTCAAGACGCCCGAGGAATTCGCCGACCTCGTCGTCTCGTCGCGGGATGGGCGCATCGTGCGCCTGGGCGACGTGGCGCGTCTGGAGCTCGGGGCGGAGGATTACCGCAGCATCCTCCGTTACAACGACCAGACCGCCGTGGGCGTCGGGGTGGTGCGCCAGTCGAAGGCGAACCTCATTGAGGTCTCAGATGCGGTCGAGGCCGAGTTGCCGGCCATCCGAGCCTCCCTCCCCCCCGGGGTGGAGCTGATAAAGGCGTTCGACGGCGCGGACTTCGTGCGCAGCTCCATCCGTGAGGCCGAAGAGACGCTGGTGCTGGCCGGCATCCTCGTCGTCCTCATCATCTTCGTATTCCTGCGGAACCTACGCGCCACGCTGATCCCGGGGCTGGCCATCCCCACGTCGATCATCGCCGCCTTCGGCGTGATGTACGCCCTCGGCTTCACGATCAACAACCTGACCCTGTTGGCGCTCATCCTGGCCATTGGCATCGTGGTCGACGACGCGATCATCGTCCTCGAGAACGCCTTCCGCCACCAGGAGGCCTTGGGCAAGGATCCGACGAACGCGGCCATCGATGGAACGCGCGAGATCGCCTTCGCTGTGATCGCGACGACGGTGGCGTTGGTCGCCGTGTTCTCGCCCCTCGCCTTCCTCCAGGGAACCACCGGGAGACTGTTCAACGAGTTCGGGATCGCGATGGCGGGCGCGGTGATCGTGTCGTCGTTCGTGGCGCTCAGCCTGACGCCCATGCTGTGCGCCAAGATCCTGCGCGTGCAGCGCCGGCACGGTCGGCTGTACAACGCGCTCGAGCGTGGCTTCCAGGGGCTCGCGGCAGGTTACGCCAAGGGGCTGGCCGTGGCGATCGAGCGGCGGTGGGCGGTCTTCCTCGCGGCCGGCCTGGCGGTCGCGCTCGCCGTGTTCACCTTCACGCAGCTCGAGCGCGAGTTCGTGCCCTCCGACGACCGGGACTTCTTCATCGTGTTCACGGTGGCCCCGGAGGGCTCGACGATGGAGTACACGGATGCCTACCAGCGCGAGGTGGAGGCGATCCTCAAGCGCACGCCCGAGGTCGACAGCTACTTCACCGTCATCGGGTTCGGCGGGAACGTCGCGGGCGGCATCTCGTTCGTTCGGCTGGACGACCTGGACGAACGGGAGCGCGGGGTGGACGAGATCCTCGGAAGCGTCCGCCCGCAGCTCTTCATGATTCCCGGCGTGTTCGCGTTCGCCACCAACCCGCCGGCCATCGGCGGCGGGTTCCGCTCCGGCTCGGTGGGCTTCGTCGTCCGCCACCCCGACTTCGACTCGCTCACGGTGGCCATGGACCGCCTGACGGGGCGCGCGCGCGGCATCGCGGGGCTGATCAACGTGGATACCGATCTGCGCGTCAACAAGCCCGAGCTCACGGTGAGCTTCGATCGGAACCGGGCCGAAGATCTGGGCGTGCCGGTGGGAGACGTGGCGGCGACGCTCCAGACCATGCTGGGTGGGCGGCGGGTGAGCACGTTCACCCGCGACAACAAGCTGTACGACGTGGTCGTCCGCCTCGAGGCGGACGAACGGGCCACGCCCGCCGACATGCGCGACATCCAGGTGCGGGGCCGCGGGGACGAGCTGGTGCAGCTCTCGGCGCTCGCCACGGTCCTGGAGGGGGTGGGGCCGCGGCAGCTCAACCACTACAACCGCGTCCGCTCCTTCACGTTGTCGGCCAGCGTGGTGCCGGGCTTCGCGTTGGGGCAGGTCCTCGACAGCCTGTACGCGGTGTCCGATCAGATCCTCCCGGCCGGATCGGACATCGCGCTGTCGGGCGAGTCGAGGGAGCTGACGGAGAGCGGGAACGCCCTCTATTTCGCCTTCGCGCTCGCCATCCTGGTGGTGTTCATGGTGCTGGCGGCCCAGTTCGAGTCGTTGATCCACCCGTTCACCGTGCTGCTGGCCGTGCCGCTGGCCGTCACGGGTGCGCTGGCAACCCTGCTGCTCGCCGGATCGACGCTCAACCTGTACAGCCAGATCGGCATGGTCCTGCTGGTCGGGATCGTGACCAAGAACTCGATCCTCCTGGTCGAGTACGCCAACCAGCTGCGCGAGGCAGGCCACGAGATCGTCGATGCCATGGTCTCGGCCGGTCGCATCCGACTGAGGCCCATCCTGATGACCGCCGTGGCGACCATCGTGGGTGCCATGCCGATCGCGCTCGGCCTGGGATCGGGCGCGGCGAGCCGGCGACCCCTGGGGTACGCCATTGTCGGAGGGCTGGCCTTCTCGACGCTGCTGACGCTGTTCCTCGTGCCCGTGGTGTGGATCCTGTTCGAACAGCTGCGCGAGCGCCGGCGGGCTCGGGGACGGGTGCCGCGCGAGCGAACCGGGGACCTGGCCGCCGCGACCCCCGGGTCCGGAGGGCTTCCCCTGGGGCTCGCCCGCATGGGCGGTCACTCGCCGGAGCGGCGGTCGGAGCCCCCGCGCCCGCCGGGATACGGCCTCTCCGACCCCGGGGCCGGCGGAACCGAGATCCCATGAGCCCGCGACGCTGGATCGCGGTGGCCCTCGTCGCCGCCGGGGGCCTCGCGCACGGCGCTCCGGGCGTCGCACAGGCGGAGCCCCAGGCCCTCGAGGTCGTCACCCTGCCCGAGGCCATCCGGCGGGCCACCTCGTTCGATCCCGAATACATCCAGGCTCTGGGTCGGATCGACAACGCGGAATGGGCCCGTACCGCCGCGATCACCCAGTTCATCGTGCCCTCGATCCAGGCGACCGGGAGCTACACGAAGTTCTCGAGCGCCTTCTTCAACATCGGCACGGCGCAGCCCGCCACGCAGATCGTGCAGGCGCAGCTCCAGGGTTCGCTCCCCGTTTTCCGGGGCGGCGCCCGCATCGCGGAGCTGAACCGGACGGGCGCCGAGATCGACGCTTCGGTGGCCGACGAGGTGCGGGCCCTTTACCAAACGGCGCTCGACACCGAGACGGACTACTACGCGGTGCTCGCCGGGCGCGAGTTGCTCCGGGTGGCGGTCGAGCGGGAGCGGCGGGCGCGCGAGCAGTTCGCCGTGGCGCGGGCGCGCGTGGTCTCCGGCGCCGCCGTGCGCACCGACTCGCTGCAGCTGCTACTCGAGCTCACGCGGGCCCGAGTGGACTTGCTGAGTCAAGAGGCGGACCTGCGGGTGGCCCGCTTCCAGCTCGGGCGTCGCGTGGGTGCCGACGGTCCGATCGATGCGGCGCCGCTCGAGGTCGGGGCGGCTCGGGGGCTTCCCATCGACCAGGACGCGGCGGTGGCCGAAGCGCTCTCGCGCGGGCCGGATTACCTCGTCGCGGCCGCGGACGAGCGGAGCGCGCAATCGGCCCTCTCGATCCGGCGGGCCGATTTCTCGCCCCAAGTGGATCTGTTCGGCTCCATCTCGGCGTTCGACACGAAGATCTTCCCCGACGCGACCGTGCGCTCTTCGGTGGGCCTCAGCGTCTCGGTGCCGATCTGGTCGGGTGGGCAGCGGGAGATCCAGCTCTCGCAGGCGAGGGTGGCCAGGGACGTGGCGCGGGCGCGCCGACAGGACGTCGAGCGCGGCGTGCGGCGCGACGTCGTCCAGGCGTATGCGGCCTACGAGACGGCGAGGGCCAGCACCGACCTCGCCGAGCAGGGTGTGCTCGTGGCTCGCGAGAGCCTCGACGTGCAGCAGAGTCGCTACCGGAGCGGCGCCACCACGATTCTCGATCTGATCATTGCCCAGGTCGACCTGGCCGATGCGGAGGCGACGCTGGTCCAGGCCAACTACGCGACGCGGCTCGCCCTGGCGGGGCTCGAGGCCCTGCTCGGACGGCGGTTGTTTCCGGATCGGGCCGAACCCTGATGGAGTCGATGAGAGTGCGGAAGAGCATTTCGAAGGTCGGGATCGCGCGGGCGCTCGTGCTGGGCGGTCTCGTGGCGTGCGGCGGGTCGGAGGACGGCTCGAGCGGGGGCGGACCGCCGGGTCGGGCCGGGGGCGGTCCCCCGCCGATGCCGGTCGACGTGGCCGCGACCCTGCGCGACACGGCGATCGAGCAGGTCGTGGCCACGGGCGAGGTCGAGGCGATTCAGGCCATCGAAGTGCGTCCGGATGTCGAGGGCCGCATCGTGCAGATCTATTTCCGCGAGGGCTCCGAGGTCCGACGCGGGGCCGCGCTCCTCAAGATCGACGATGCCGAGCTCCAGGCTCAGGTCGCGCGCCTCGAGGCCCAGCGCGACCTGGCCGATCAGTCGTTGCGTCGGACCGAGGCGCTGCTGGCCCAGAACGCGGCGTCGCAAGCGGAGCTCGAAGAGGCCGAGGCGCGGGCCCGGAGCGCCCGTGCCGAGCTGGAGCTGCAGCGTCTGCGCCTGGAGCGTACGGTGGTCCGCGCCCCGTTCTCGGGGGTGGCGGGCGAGCGTCTGGTCAGCCTCGGGGACTACGTGACGACGGCCACCCCGCTGCTCTCGCTGCAGACCGTTCACCCCCAGCGCGCCTCGTTCGACGTGCCCGAGCGCTATGCCTCCGACCTCGCCATCGGACAGCAGGTTCGCTTCGAGGTGGCTGCCGTGCCGGGACGCGAGTTCGTGGGGGAGGTGGATTTCGTCGATCCCCGCGTGCGCCTTCCGGCCCGGACGATCCAGATCAAGGCCGTCGTTCCCAACCCGGACCGCACGCTCCAGGCCGGCATGTTCGTGGAGGCCCGCCTCGCCACCGACGTCCGTCCGGACGCGCTGTGGATCCCAGAGGAGGCGGTCGTCCAGCTCGACGCGGGCACGTTCGTCTGGGTCGTGGGAGCCCAGGGCCAGGCGTTCCGCAAGCCGGTGTCCTTGGGGGTGCGGCGTCCGGGGCTGGCGGAGGTGCTGACGGGTCTGAGCGAGGGGGAACCCGTCATCACGGCCGGCATGGAGCGGCTGTTCGAGGGCGCGAGCGTGATGCCGCGCCAGGCGCTGGACACCGGACCTCCGCCGACCCCCGGCGCCGCCCCGGGCCCGCCGGGAGTCGGGCCCCGACCGGATTCGTCGGCCGCCGGGGCCTAGACTACCGATCCGGGGGGAGCTCGCAGTTCTCGCGGGCCCGCGTGTCCGCCAGCGCCGCGATCTTCCAGCCCTGGTCGCTGCGCGCCAGAATCAAGGCGTCCACGCCGCAGTGCGAGAAGGTCCCATCCAGGTAGAAGGCGTACTTGGTCCAGACCGTGGCCAGGTGGTCG
>JBFIOX010000018.1:0-14861 GCA_041610455.1 Gemmatimonadota bacterium | reverse complement strand
GGCGGCGGATGCGGCGCAGCTCGGGCGAGGCATCGTCCGACACGCCTCCCGACTCGTCGAACGTGCGGCCGATGCGCGCCTCCAGGTCCGCGTCGCCCCACAGGGGCTCGAACCAGGCGCGGGCCGCCCCATGGGGGTCCAGCCGCCCCTGGAGCCCACGCGCCGCCCGCGCGGTCGCACACGCCGTCGCACACGCGATCAGGGTCTCGGCATCCAGCGTCGCGCCCTCGGCCTGCAGGCGTCGCAGCGCACCCGCCAAATCGGGCACCGGACCCAGGCGCCATCCGTCCGGCCCGGCTGCCAGCGCGCGCAGCTCGTCGACCGCGCGCAGGGTCCGCGTGGCCTCGCTCGGATCGGCGAGCGGTCGGAGGGCGCGCACCGCCGCGGCCCCCGCCGGGCCCATGGCCTCCTCCGACACGAGCTCCAGCACGCGGAAGAACTCGAGGACCTCGAGCGCGTGCAGGGGGCCGTCCGGGGGGGCCCGCGGCGGCGTCACCCCGGCGGCCATGCGAAGGGCCGTCCCCCCATGACGTGGAAGTGCAGATGGGCGACGGACTGCCCCCCGTCGCGTCCCACGTTTGTGACCACCCGGTAGCCCCCATCGAGGCCTTCGCGCCGCGCCACCTCGCGACAGGCCGACAGGAGCGCGCCCCCCAAAGCGGCGTCGGTCAGCGCATCGAGCCCCCCCACGTGCCGGCGCGGGATCACCAGGACGTGCGAGGGCGACTGGGGATCGAGATCCCTGAAGGCGACCCATTCGTCGCCCTCCCCCACCACGACCGCATCGATGTCCCCTCCGGCGATACGACAGAAGATGCACTCGCTCATCGGGCCGCTTCCTTTCTCGCGTCATGCTCGGTCTCGGCGAACGCGGCTCGCGCCAGCGCCAGGGCGACGAGCGCCGCCGTCTCGAAGCGGAGCGTGCGAGGACCCAGGGACACCGGCCGAAACCCCGCTTCGAGGCAGGCCGTTCGTTCTTCGTCCCGTGCGCCGCCCTCCGGTCCGATGAGGATCGATGCCTCCCTCGCGTCCCCCTCGCGCGCCGTCTGGAGCAGCGGCTCGCCCTCCGCATCGGCGAGCCACCTCGCCGTGTCCGCGGGGACCCGGCCGAGAGCCAGCGCCAAGCCGACAGGCTCGGAGAGCTCCGGAAGGTGGGCCCCGCCCGACTGCTTCAGGGCCGCCAGGGCGCGCCTGCGGGCCCGCTCCGCGAACCCGGCGGAGCGCCCGGCATCCGCCACCGAAGCCGACCGACCCCACACCACCCACGAGATCGAGCGGACCCCGAGCTCCACCGCTTTCTCCACCAACCACAGAGACCGGTCGCGATGAGCGACGGGCATCCACAGATCGACCGGCGTGGGCCCCTCCGCGGGGAGAAGCGCTTCGAGACGGCAGGTGGTCCGGCGGCGTCCGGACTCGACCACGCGCGCGCTCCACGCCGCTCCCTTCCCGTCGGTGATGCGGACGGGGGCCTCGGCGCGCAGGCGGAGCGTGCGCGCGTGCCCCGCCTCGTCGGCGCTCAGCTCGAGCGTCGCCCCCGGGCCCGCCTGCTCCAGGTGGGCGTGGAACAGCGTGGGGCCGGAGGTCCCGCTGGCGGCCTGTCTCGCCGGTCTGCTCACGCGGCCAACGTACCGATCCGCCGGCGCGAGCCGCCACCGCGGCCGAGGTCGCTTCGAGAGGGTTTTCCGTGACCGGTCCCTGTCCTATGTTCGCTCGCGAATGGAGGCCACGCGCACGCGTCGGGCACATCGACGCCATCTCGTTCCCGGAAGACCGTGACGAGCCAGCACCCAACGCTTATTTCGTCCTCGCGGGCGGACACGGGATGACGACGTCCGACAAGAACCCTTCCCCGAGCGATCCCGTGGACCCGGACGCTCCGACCTCCCACCCTTCCCCGAAGCGCTCCAGATCGAGTGGTGCCCCCGAGGACGAGCCCGATGCTCCCCGTACCGTCGCGGCGGGACGGGCGCGGATCGTCGAGGCATCGGTGGAGCGGGGCCAGGCCTGGAGCTCCACCGTGCGTGTGGTGCTCGAGCGCGACGGCGTGCGGGCCGGCTGCGAGCGGGAGGCCATCGGCGAAGAAGGCGTCGTGCTCCGCTGTGCCGGAGAGGCCACCCTCGAGGCCCTCGCCCGACTCGTCGGCCCCCCGGAGCTCTTCGCGCTGGTCGGCGCCAAGCGCATGTTGGCCTTCGATTCGGCCGTCCTCCTGGCGTGCGTCCGTACGTTGACCGACCCGCCCAAGAAGCTGATCGGGTGCGTGCCCGTGCTCGACGATCCCGTGCGGGCGGTCGTGCGCGCCATCCTGCACGCCACGAACCGACTCGTGGAGGCCATGCCCAACGCCCCGAGCCGCGCCGAGGAGACCTCGACCGAAGGCGCGTCTTCCCAGGGCCCGGCGGACGCGGGCGCAACGGGCGGAGACACCGTCTCCGATGGCGGAGGCGAAGCGTGAGCCGCCGGACGACGACCATTCGACCACCCTTCCCGACGAGGTAGCATTGAGCGAGACGACCGTGACGAGACCCGAGGCCGCGCGAGGCCGGCCCGCGTCGGGCGAGCCGCCCGTCGAGGCCCTGGCCATCGACACCATCCGGACGCTGGCCATGGACGCCGTGCAGCGCGCGGGATCCGGCCACCCCGGTACCGCCATGGCCCTGGCGCCCGTGGCGTACTGCCTGTGGATGCGGCACCTGCGGTTCAGCCCGAGCCGACCGGACTGGTTCGATCGCGATCGCTTCGTGCTCTCCGCCGGACACGCTTCAATCCTGCAGTACGCCATGCTCCACCTGACTGGCTACGACCTTCCCGTGGAGGAGCTTCAGCGCTTCCGTCAAGCCGGAAGCATGACGCCCGGACACCCCGAGAATTTCATCACGGTGGGGGTCGAGACGACGACGGGGCCCCTGGGCCAGGGTGTCGCGAACTCGGTCGGGCTCGCCATGGCGGAGGCGCACCTGGGGGCCGTCTTCAATCGCCCGGGTCACGAGATAGTGGATCACCGCACCTACGCGATCTGCAGCGATGGCGACATCATGGAAGGGCTCTCGTCCGAGGCGGCGTCGCTCGCGGGGCACCTGGGTCTCGGAAAGCTCACCTGGCTATACGACGACAACCACATCACGATCGATGGCGACACGGCGATCACCTTCTCCGAGGACGTGGCCGGGCGCTTCCAGGGGCTCGGCTGGCACGTGCAGAAGGTCGCCGACGCCAACGATCTCGCGGCCCTCGACGCGGCCCTGGAGGCGTCGACTTCGGTAGTGGAGCGCCCATCGCTGATCATCGTGCGATCGCATATCGGGTACGGATCCCCGAACAAGCAGGACACTCCGGATGCGCACGGCGCCCCGCTCGGCGAAGACGAGGTGCGACGGACGAAGGAGGTGTACGGCTGGCCCCCGGAGCCCCCGTTCTTCGTGCCGGATCGGGTCCGGGCACACATGGGCGGCCAGGTCGAGCGCGGAAAAGAGCTCGTGGCGGAGTGGGAAGGACGCCTGGCCCGGTACGGCGAGGCGCATCCGGAGCTCGCCGCCGAGCTGCGGCGCCGCCTGGCGGGCGAGCTGCCCGAGGGCTGGGACGCCGGCCTGCCCCGCTTCGAGGTCGAGGACGGGCCCTTGGCCACCCGGGCGGCCTCGGGCAAGACGCTCGTGTCGATCGCCGAGCGGGTTCCCGAGCTGGTGGGCGGCAGCGCCGACCTCTCGGGGTCGAACAACACGTTGCTCCCGTTCTCCCCGAACTTCTCGCGCGAGACCCCCGAGGGGCGGAACTTGCGCTGGGGGATACGCGAGCACGCCATGGCCGCCGCCTCGAACGGACTCGCCCTGCACGGCGGTCTGCGACCCTACGCGGCCACCTTCCTCATCTTCAGCGACTACGCCAGACCCGCGATCCGGCTGGCCGCGCTCATGAAGCTGCCCGTGATCTACGTGTTCACGCACGACTCGATCGGGCTGGGGGGCGACGGCCCGACCCACCAGCCGGTCGAGCACCTCGCCTCGCTGCGCGCCATGCCGAATCTGTGCGTGGTGAGGCCGGCCGACGCCAACGAGGTGAGGGCGGCCTGGCGCATCGCGCTGACGCGGCGCGAGGGACCGACGGCCCTCGTGTTGACGCGGCAGAAGATTCCCGTGCTGCCTCGAGATGCCGGGACGGAAGCTTCGGGCCTGACGCGCGGCGCCTACGTGCTCCAGGCGGAGGAAGGAGATGCGCCGGACGTGGTGCTCCTCGCGTCGGGATCGGAGGTCCAATTCGCGGTCGAGGCGCGGCTTCGGCTGGCCGAGCGCGACGTCGACGCGCGGGTCGTGTCGTTCCCGAGCTGGGAGCTGTTCCGGGCCCAGGACCAAGCCTACCGTGACGGCGTGCTCCCCCCGGGGGCACCGCGCGTGGCCATGGAGGCGGGCTCGCGTCTCGGCTGGCGCGAGTGGGTCGGCCCCGAGGGCGCGATCCTGAGCGTGGATCGGTTCGGCCAATCGGGCTCCTACGCGGACAACTACCGGGACTACGGCCTGACCACCGACGCCCTCGTGTCGAGCGCGCTCGAGGTGTCCGGGAAGGGCGACTGAGCGTGCGCATCGCCATCGGCGCCGATCACGCGGGCTTCCGCTACAAGCGCACGCTGGCCGCCGAGCTGGAGCGCGCCGGCCACGAGGTCGCCGACCTGGGCACCGACGGACCCGAGTCGGTCGACTACCCGGATTACGCGCAGGCGGTCGCGGAGCGGGTCGCCGGCGGAGACGCGGACCGCGGAATCCTCGTCTGCGGATCCGCGGTCGGGGTATGCATCGTGGCCAACAAGATCCCGGGGGTACGCGCCGGCGTATGCCACGACACCTACTCGGCCCGCCAGGCGGTGGAGCACGACGACATGAACGTACTCTGCCTCGGCGAGCGGGTGATCGGCATCGAAGTGGCCCGCGAGATCGTCGGCGCCTTCCTCGATGCGCGGTATTCGGCCGAGGAGCGACACGCGCGCCGGCTGGCCAAGGTGCGGGCGATCGAGGGTCGCTATCTTCGCGAAGAGGCCGGCCCCCCGGACGGGGCCGCGTCGGGCGTGCGGCCCCAGCCCGAAGCGGCGACCCGGGGGCGCAGCTCACAGGGAGGGGAGACGCGATGAACGTACTCAAGGCGCTGTGGCGGCACGGTCAGAGCCTGTGGCTCGACAACCTGACGCGCGCGATGCTCCTGGACGGCGAGTTGGCGCGCCGGGTGGAGGAGCACGGCGTGCGGGGGGTCACGTCCAATCCGGCCATCTTCCACAAGGCCATCGGGGAGGGAGCGGAATACGACGAGGACATCGCGCGGTTCGGCGAGGCCGGTCTGGGCGTCGAGGAGGTCTACGAGCGGCTCACCATTTCGGACGTGCGGGGCGCCTGCGACGTGCTCTCCGGTGTATGGCGCGACTCCGGCGGGGTCGACGGATACGTCTCGTTGGAGGTCTCGCCGCACCTGGCGCACGACACCGAAGGCACCCTCGCGGCGGCCCGACGCCTCTTCGAGGCCGTCGATCGTCCGAACGCGCTCATCAAGATCCCGGGCACGGAGGCCGGCGTGCCGGCCATCCGCCAGGCCTTGTTCGAGGGCGTCAACGTCAACATCACCCTGCTCTTCTCCATCGAGGCTTACGAAGCCGTCGCCCTGGCCTACGTGGAGGCGCTCGAGCAGCGGCTGGAGGCGGGCCGGGCCGTCGACGGCATGGCGTCGGTGGCAATCTTCTTACTGAGCCGGATCGACACCCTGGTAGATGCGCGCCTGGCGGAGCTGCGGGAGGGGGCCGACCCCGCCCGGGCGTCCCGCATCGACGCGGTCCGGGGCGGGGCGGCCGTGGCCAACGCGAAGCTGGCCTACCGGTCGTTCGAGCGGCTGTCCGACTCGCCGCGCTGGCGGCGGCTAGTGGAGCACGGCGCGAAGCCGCAGCGCATGCTGTGGGCCAGCACGAGCACCAAAGATCCGGCCTACCGCGACGTCAAATACGTGGAGCCGCTCATCGGGCCGCTCACGATCAACACGATGCCCGAGAGCACGATGGCCGCGTTCCTGGATCACGGGGTCGTGGCGGACACGGTCCGGGACGGCATCGGCGAGGCCGAGGCCATCATGGCCGAGCTGGCCGCGCTCGGCGTGGATTTCGGGCAGGTTACCGCCGAGCTGCTCGTCCAGGGCGTGCAGAAGTTCATCGATCCGTACGATCGTCTCCTGGCCGGGCTGCAGGAACGCCTCTCCGCGCTGGCCGGCCAGACGGCCTGACGGCCGAGGCGTGGACGGGCCGATCTCCCACCCCGAGAGCTCGGAGCCGGCCTCGCCGCTCCCGCCGGGTCCGAGACCCGGGGTCCTCGGACGGGGTGGGGGCTACCAGATCCTCGTCGAACCGGAAGTGTTCGCGGCCACCGCCGCCGCCTTCCTCGCCCGCCGGCTGACGGTGACGGGACCGCAGGGAACGCTCTCCCTGGCCTTGTCGGGGGGCTCCACGCCCGGCCCGGTATACGAGGCCCTGGCCCGCGAGCGACACCCGGATTGGGACCGCATCGACGTGTACTTCGCGGACGAGCGCGTCCTGCCGCTCGACCACCCCCAGAGCAACTTCCGCCTGGCCAAGGAAACCCTGCTCGATCGGGTCGGGGTGGCCGACGCGCGGGTGCACCCCCTGCCGACGGCGGCGCCCAACCTGGACGCCGCGGCGCGCGCGTACGGCGACGCCCTCCCCGATCGACTCGACCTGCTGGTGCTGGGCATCGGAGGCGATGGCCATACCGCCTCCCTCTTTCCCCACTCGCCCGCTCTCGAAGCGACGGAGCGTGTCGTGCGGACCCGAGCGCCGGTGGCACCTTTCGACCGGCTGACCATCACGCCCCCGGTCATCCGGGCGGCCCGGCTGGTCGTGGTGCTCGCGCGGGGACCCGAGAAGGCCCGGGCGCTGCAGACCGCGCTGCGGGAGAAGGGATCCATCGCGGAGTGCCCCGCGCGCCTCGCGCGAAGCGGGGTGTGGATTCTCGGGAAGGACACGGTCGCGACCGCGGCCCCGTCTCGACCCCTACGCGTCGAGGACTAGGCGGAGAACGCCGCCTTCACCCGCTCCCAAAAGCTGGGATCGTCCCCCCGACCCGGGGCGGGCGGCTCCTGTTCGACGCGCGCCAGCGCCTCCAGCGCCCGCTTGTGCTCCCGGGTCAGCTCGGTCGGGGTCCACACGTGGATGCGGACGAGTTGGTCCCCCCGACCGCTGCCCCGCAGCTTCGGCATCCCCTGTCCGCGCAGCCGGAGCACCTGCCCCGCCTGAATGCCGGCCGGCACGGAAAGGCGCGCCTGACCGTCGATCGTCGGCACCTGAAGGTCGACGCCCAGCGCGGCCTGCGAGAACGTGATGGGCAGATCGAGGAGCAGGTCGTCGCCGCGGCGTTCGAGCTGCTCGTGCGGGTCGATCTCCACCCGCACGATGAGATCGCCGGCCGGGCCGCCACGCGGTCCCACGTTGCCTCGCCCCCGGAGCTTCAGGTAATCGTCCGCGGATATCCCGGCCGGAATCTCGACCTCCGCCGTCCGCTCCGCCCGGACGCGCCCCGATCCGTCGCAATCGCGGCAGCGGTCCTCGATCCGGGTCCCCTGCCCCCCGCAATCGGGACAGGGACGAACCGACACGAACTGCCCGAGCATCGAGCGCTGGACGTGGCGGACCTCCCCGGCCCCCGCGCAGGTGCCGCAGCGCACGGCCGTGCTGCCGGGCTCCGCCCCCGCGCCGCCGCACCGCTCGCAGCGCTGCATCACCGCGTAGCGCAGAGTTCGCTCGACGCCGCGCGCGGCCTCCTCGAGCGTGATCGACACGGAGACCTTGAGGCTCGACCCCCGCCGTGGCTCGTGCGAGCTCCGACCGCCCCCGAACAGGTCGCCCAGGCCGCCGGCGCCGAACTCGCGCATGAAGACCTCGAACGCGTCGGCGAAGCTCCCGAACCCCGAGAAGGGCGCTTGACCCCCGGCCCCCCGGCGAAGACCGGCCTCCCCGTATCGATCGTAGAGATCGCGCTTCGTGGGGTCCCGCAGCACCTCGTAGGCCTCGGTCACCTGCTTGAAGCGCTCTTCGGCGTCGACAGACGAGTTGCGGTCCGGATGGTACCGCATGGCCAGGCGGCGGTAGGACTTCTTTATGTCATCGGGTCCCGCATCGCGCGAGACGCCGAGCAATTCGTAGTAGTCCGACATATCCAGGGCGGTTCACTCCCGGCCTCGTATGCCGTTCGCGAGGCGAAAGGCTATGGCGTCAATCGGGTCAGAAGGCCCGAGGTCCAGTCCACGATGGCCACGACTTTCTCGTAGGGCATGCGGGTCGGACCGATCACCCCCACGGTCCCCTGCAAGCTCCCGACCGAATAGTTGGCCGTCACGATGGTCAGCTCGTCGAGCTCCGGCTTGCCGTGCTCGGCGCCGATCGTGATCTGGGGGCCGTCGCGATCATGGCGCTCCCCGAGCACGGATGCCAAGAGCTCGCGCCGCTCCGTGAGCTGGATCAGCTCCTTGAGACGCTCGCTGGTCGTGAACTCGGGCTGTTCGGCGAGCACTGAAGGGATCCCGAGGTGGAGGTCGCGCTCGCGCAGGGCCCAGTCGAACAGCTCAGGACCGCCATGCACGAAGATGTTGAGGAGCGCCTGGGCGCCCGGATCGGTGAGGCGCACGTCGCTCAGGCGCTCACGCAGCGTCTCGCGGATCTCCGAGAGCGTACTGCCCGCCAGCCGCTCGTTGAGCGCCTCCGCCACCGACTCGAGGGTCGCCCGCGGCACGGACGCGGCCAGATCGACGTACACCGTTCGGACCACGGCCGATTCGAGCGTGAGCACGAGGAGCGCCTTTTCGCTCGACACCGGGATCAGCTCGAGTCGCTCGAGGGTCGCCGAGGACAGCATCGGACCGACCGCGAGCCCGAGCTCGCCGGTGAGCAGGCTGAGGACCCGGGCCGCCGTCGCCACGAGGTCGTCCACGGCGACCACCTCGAGACCCTCGAACTCCCGCTCGATCTTGGCCCGGTCACGGGCGGGCACGCTGCCTCTCCGCATGAGGGCGTCCACGTAATAGCGATACGCCAGATCGGTGGGCATTCGGCCCGCCGAGGTGTGGGGATGGGAGAGGAAGCCCTTGCTCTCGAGGTCGGCCATCGTGTTGCGGATCGTCGCGGGAGAGACGCCCAGCGCGTACTCCTTGCCGATGCGCCGCGAGGCCGCCGGGGCGGCGGTGCGCACGAACGAATCGATCACCGCGGCCAACACGGCCCGCTCCCGATCCGTGAGCTCGGGGATCTTCCACTTGGCGCTCACGCCGACAGCTCCCTCACGATCGAATCCAACCTCAGCCAACCATCCAGGGAGGCCACCAGCCACCCCTCCCGGCGCTCGAGCCAACCGACGGCCACGCAACGCGCGACGGCCTCGTCGAACCCGTGGCCTCCCGATGCCGCTTCTTCCCAAACGCCCCGCCTGGTACGGAGCCCGAGCCAGATCCGTTCCAGTCGCTCGTCCGCACCGCCCAGGCGCTCCCATCCCTCGAGCGGGCCGACTCCCGCGCGCACGGCGGCCTCATACCGGTCCCAGCGGAACGCGTTCCAACTCCTGATTGGCGGGAGAAACCCGTGCGCGGACGGGCCGAGCCCAAGATATGCCGACCGGTTCCAGTACGACCAGTTGTGCCGGCACTCCTCTCCGGGCCTCGCGAAGTTGGACACCTCGTAGTGCCGGTAACCAGCCGCGCCCAATCGGGCCGCCAGATCCCGGTACTCCCTCGCATACCGACCATCCGGACACGGGTTGGTGCGACCCAGGCGGACCCACTGGGCGAGCGGCGTGCGCGGCTCGATCGTCAGACCGTACAGGCTGATGTGGCCCATGCCCCACCCGAGGACCTCGTCGACCTCGCGGGCGAGATCCCGCTCGACGCCTTCGGGCAGTCCGAACATGAGATCGATGCTCACGCGCTCGAATCCCGCGCGCCCGGCCGCCTCCACGGCGCGCGCGGCCCCGGTTCGATCGTGCAGGCGTCCCAACCACGCCAGGACCCGGTCGTCGAGCGACTGCACTCCCAGGCTGACCCGGTTCACGCCGGCCGCACGCCAGGCGGCGGCGAGCTCCGCGTCGAAGGAGACCGGGTTGGCCTCGGCCGTCCACTCGGTCCGGCGCGCATCGATGGCGAACCACGGCTCGAGCGACCTGGCCAGCCCCTCCATCCCCGCGGCCCCGAGCAGCGAAGGGGTGCCCCCTCCCACGAACAGCGTGTCGAGGGGCACGGGCGCCCGCCATCCCGTTCGCGCGAACCACCAGGCGACCTCGGCCCCGATGCGGCTCAGCCACGCTTCGACGGGAGGCGTTCGGGCGCGCTTCACCGAGAAGTCGCAGTAATGACAGCGGTGCGCGCAAAACGGAAAGTGGATGTAGAGCGCGGCGGGCCGCGGGGCGGCGGACAGCTCGACCGGCCGGGCGGGCGCGGCGAGCGAATCCGACGCTCCGGGAGCCTCTAGCGTGATCATCGCGGACCCGACCGGGGGGCGCGCGAATACGCGCCGTCGGCGCGCCGTTCGATCCATCCGTCCAACTCCAGCCGTCCCAGCGCCGCGAGGGCCGCGGCGATCGTCAGCTCCAGTCGGAGGGCGACCTGGTCCGCCGACAGGGCATCGGAGCCCAACAGGTGGAGGATCGCCACCTCGGGTCGCGTCGCCCCGTCGCGGGCGAGTGCTCCCCTCGGGAGAGCCGCTGGCCCGGCGTCCGGACCGGCGCCTCGCTGGACCTCGTCGGAGCCGCGCCGGCCGCCGTTGCCCAGATCGCCGAGCCAGCCCGCCGCTTCGAACACGTCGCGCGCGTCGGCCGCCGGGGCCGCTCCCTGGCGGAGCAGCTTGAGCGCGCCTCCCGCGCCCGGATCGTCGATGCGGCACGGGACGGCCAGCACCTCCCGTCCGAGGTCCAACGCGTGGTCGGCCGTGATGTGGGCGCCGCTGCGATCTCCCGCCTCGACGACCACCACGGCGCGGCTGAGCGCGGCGATGAGCCGGTTGCGGCGAGGGAAGGTCGCCCGCGAGGGAGGGACGGATGGCTCGAACTCGCTCACCAGGAGACCCCCGGCCCCCATGCGGGCGAACAGCTCCCGATTCTCGCGCGGGTAGATGTGATCGTGTCCCGAGCCGAGCACGCCGATCGAGCGTCCCCCCGCGTCGAGCGCCCCCGCGTGGGCCCGGGCGTCGACGCCCCGCGCCATGCCGCTCACCACCGTCCAGCCCCAGCGCGCCAACTCGCCGGCCAGCCGATAGGCGCAGCGGAGCCCGTAGGGCGTGGCGGCCCTCGTGCCCACGAGCGCCACCGTGCGGGCGGGCTCGAACCGGGGCGGCCCGCGGACGAAGAGGAGCGGTGGGGGATCGGACAGGTCGGCCAAGCCGCGGGGGTACGGATGCGATCCGTGGACGAGGACCTTCAGGCCGCGCGCGTGCGCCGCATCGATCGTCCGGTGCGCCGCCGCGACATCGACCCCCCGAAGGCCGGCCAGAGTCCCGCGCCAGCCGCGGGTGCCCGACAAGGCGGCGAGCAGCTTCGCCGCGTCGGCCCCGCGGGCGGCCCGCACCACCTCTCGCGCGCCGCCGCAGCGCTCGAGCAGGACCCGGATGCCCCGGGGTCCCAGACCCGGGACGCGCGACAGCGCAAGGAGGGCCGCCGTCTCTTCGCGTTCGGCACCCGCCTCGGTGGCGCGGCGCGCTGGCCTCATGGCGTCCAACCCTCGGCTCCGGCGAAGGGATCGGCATCCCGCTCGCGCTCGCCGGCCTTGATCGATCGCACCCGCGACCACAGCCCCTCGAGCGCTTCCCGCACGCCCTCCCCCGTGACGGAGGAGATGTGAAACACGTTCCAGGCCTCCGGGGCTTCGAGCGCGATCCGCTCCGTCGACGGGACGAGGTCGCACTTGGTGAGCAGCACGCAGTGGGCGAGTCTCGCGAGGGCCGGATCGTGCGATCGGAGCTCGGAGCGGAGCACCTCGTAGCTGCGCTGCGGGTCGGGATCGTCGGCCGGCACGAGCAGGGCTAGGGTGCGCGTGCGCTCGACGTGGCGGAGGAACTGGGTTCCGAGTCCCCGTCCCTCGTGCGCGCCTTCGATGAGCCCCGGGATGTCGGCGATCACGAAGGAACGACCGGGGTCGAGTCCCACGACGCCCAGGTGCGGCTGGAGGGTCGTGAACGGATAGTCCGCGATCTTCGGTCGCGCCGCCGTCACCCGCGCGAGAAACGTCGACTTGCCGGCGTTCGGCGGGCCGACGAGCCCGACGTCGGCGATGAGCTTGAGCTCCAGCTCGATGCGGCGCTCTTCTCCCCATCGGCCGGGCTCCCACTCCCGGGGAGCCTGATTGGTGGAGGAGGCATAGCTGGCGTTGCCGCGCCCGCCCCGCCCGCCCCGCGCCACGACCAGCTCGTCCCCCTCGCCGAGAAGCTCTCCCAGACGCTCGCCCGTGTCGGCGTCCCGGACGACGGTGCCCAACGGGACGGGGAGGATCAGGTCGTCACCCGACGCTCCAGAGCGTCGTCCGCCTTCGCCGTGCGCGGCGCGGCCCGCCTTGTAGTTCTCGCGGTAGGAGTAATCGAGGAGCGTGTCGAGGCTCGGATCGGCACGAAGGATGACATCGCCCCCATCGCCTCCGTTCCCCCCGCTGGGGCCCCCTCGGGGCACCCCCTTCTCGCGGCGGAACGCGACCGCTCCCGCCCCGCCTGCGCCGGCGACGACGCGGATCCTCGCCAGATCGACGAACATCAGCCGCCTCGCACCGGCTTCGCGCGGTGCTTCGACCGCACGGCCTGCCACAGCGCCCGCACCCGCTCCCCGTGGGCGGCGCCCCGCCCCGCGCGGTCGGCGGCCTCGAGCCCGACGCGCAGCGCCGCCTCGACCTCGTCCACGGTCGCCCCCACGTTGAGCGCTCCCCTGAGGTGGGAGTGCAGCTGACGCTCGCTTCCGGCCGCCGTCAGTTGGGCCACGATGCAGAGCTCGCGCATCGGGGCGGCCAGCGCCGGACGCGACAGGGTCTTTCCGTACCCGTGCTCGACCATCCACCGATCCAGATCGGGGTGCAGGCGTCTGACGTTGTCGCGCAGCCGGTCGTACGCCCTCCCGTAGACGAGGCGGCACAAGGCCTCCCCCGCGATCCGCGGGTCGGGTCCGTCGGAGGTTTCGACCGTCGGCGATCGCGGCTCCTCCTCCCTCCATACGATGAACGCGTTGAGCACCGCCGGGAAACCGATGAAGAGGTGCGACTGCAAGAGAACCTCGTCGATCTCGACCGCTGGCCTGACGCGGCTCGCGGCGCGCAACGAGAGCCGCCACGCCTCCTCGTCCTCCAGGGTGAGCGCCGCGGCCAGGCGCCACAGCGCCTCGGCGCCGTGCGTCTTCTCCGTTCCGCGTTGCGGCGGGCGGTTCGTCCCCCTACGCCCCATCCCGCTCCGCGCTCAGCCGAGCGACCGCTTCCCCCCGCGTGTTTTCGATGAGGGGACGCCTCGCGTCCTCCAACTCGCGCAGCTCGGCCGCTTCGAGCAGCGCGAGCCGGGAGAGCGCGTGCAGCACCGCCGGGCCCATCGCCCGCATGGCACCGTCGGCCACCTTGAAGGCCGCGCCCCACCCCGCCGCGGAAGAGGCCAGGCAGAACACGCCTTCGGCACCTTCCTTGGCGAGGATCCGCCCGTGCGTGGCCCGCATCAGCTTGGCCGAGAAGGCACTCGCGCCCGACACGAGGGTGGGATGCCTCGTCAACGCGCCCACAACGGCGCGCGCCGCGGGCTCCTCGGAGCGCCCCAGGCGCGCGTAGGCCCGCGCCATCTCGCGCAGAGACAGCGACGGCGTCGGGACCCCGCACCCGTCGACACCCCAGGGAAGGCCGGGCGGCTCGGGGTCGATCCAGCGGGCCAGCTCCTCGCGCAGCAGGACCTGCAGCGGATGCTCGAACGCGTGATACCCGCCCTCCGGCCAACCCCGCGCGCGTGCGAGCGCCAGCATGGCCGCATGCTTGCCCGAGCAGTTGTTGTGCAGCCGTTCGGGCAGGCGGCCGGCCGCATCGAGCTCCCGGGCCGCTTCCTCGTCGATGGGCCGGTGCGGTCCGCACGCCAACGCATCGGCGGCTACGCCCGCCGCGGCGAGGATCGACTCGACGACCTCGAGGTGGGCCGGTGTTCCATGGTGCGAGGCACACGCCACGGCGATCGCGCGCTCGTCCAGCCCCAGCCGATCGAACAATCCCTGCTCCACCATCGGCAGCGCCTGGAAGGGCTTCATGGACGAGCGCCAGAAAGAGGTGAGATCGGCCTCGCCGAAGGCGTGCGCGGACCCATCCGGCCCCTCGAGCACGACCCCGTGGACCACGTGCGTCGATTCCGTGGCGCCCTCGCTCCCGGGCGTGCGCCCCCGATCGGCTAACGATGATCCGAACCGCTCGAGGACGACCCGAATCGGGTTCACGCGAGCCGCGCCGCGTCACGCGCCGCGGGGCGCACCTCCGCCCAGGCGGCGGCCGTCGCAGAGCCGGGGCGGAGATCGCGCGCCATGCGCTCGAGGTCTTCCGGCCGGTCCACGTCGTACCAGGCCGGGAGCTCTACGTGGCACAGGTCCAGCTCAGCCGCGCGCGCGCGGGTCCACTCCGACAGCCGCGAGGTGGACCAGGGTGCGTCCTCGAACAGCCCGGCCGCGCGCGGCCAGCAATACTGACGCAGGCCGATCGCGTAATAGCCCCCATCGCGGGTCGGTCCCCACGCGAGGTGCGCCCCGCGCAGGGCCCGGAAAGCGCGCGCCAGGTAGGCCGGCGGCAGGGTCGGGTGGTCGCTCCCGGCGATCACCACGTAGTCCACCCGATCGGCGAACGCATCGGCGAACGCG
>JBFIOX010000017.1:0-14906 GCA_041610455.1 Gemmatimonadota bacterium | reverse complement strand
GTCCACCCCGCCGTCGCCTCTCGAGCGGGCCCCGGGCGGCCGCCAGGTGGCACAATTCTTACCACAACATCCGTTCGATACAAGGCTTGTAGCGGTCCGACCCGTCCGAATCAGGGGGCCCGGCGGGGTCGGCGCGCGTGCAAGAGGCCCGTCGGCGGGTTCCGTGTCGCGCGAGCGCCACATCGATATCGACCGAACGAGTTTCTTAATGCGGCAACATCGAGGCGCGGGGGACGCGCGGGCGTTTGAGGACGAGGCCCGCAGTCCGCTCTCGCCGATGCAGGAAGGAATGCTCTTCCACCACCTCTCCGGGGGACCCGCGGACGTGGATCTGCAGCAGATCCTCGTCACCCTCCCGGAGACGATCGACGAGGCCGCCATGCGCGAGGCGTGGCGCCACCTCGGCGAGCGGCACCCGACCCTCCGCTCATCGATCACCTGGGGGTCGGGCGATCCTCCGAGCCGACGCGTCCACCCGCAGGCCGCCGACCCGTTCCGGCTGATCGATCTCTCGCATCTGTCCGATTCGGACCGGGACGAGACGATCGCCTCGGCGGTGCGGTCGGATCGCGCCGAGCCCTTCGATCTGACCCGGCCGCCCCTCTTCCGCGTTCGTCTGCTCCGCTTCGGTCCCAGGGACTGTGCCCTGTTGTGGAGCTTCCATCACATCCTCATGGACGGCCGTTCCACGGCGCTGGTCCTCGAAGAGCTGTTCACGGCGTACGAGACGCTGCGCCGCGGCGGCCCGCCCGCGCTCGGCCGGCTGGCTCCCTACGACGACTACCTCGCGTGGCTGTCGCGGCGAGACACCGCGGGTGATGCCGAGTTCTGGCGGGACGCCCTCCGAGGCATCGAGGCCCCGACACCCATCCCCGGCGCGCGCCGAGCGGACGCCCGTCCCGCCCCCCCGGGCGAGGCGCCTCGCGAGCGGGAGCTCCGTCTGGGGCGCGCGGAGACCGATCGGCTCGAGTCGTTCGCGCGCGCGCTCGGCGTGACGGTCAACGCTCTGGTCCAGGCGGCATGGGCCCTCACGCTGGCCCGCTTCGCCGGAGAGGACGACGTCGTGTACGGCGTCACCCGGGCGGTGCGCGGTCCGGGAGTCCCGGCGTCGGAACGCATGGTCGGCGTCCTGATCCAGACGACACCGGTGCGGGTCGGCGTGGATTGGGAGGGCAGCGTCGGCGATTGGCTGCGCGGCCTCAAGACGGCGCACCGTGCCGTGGGAGACCGCTACCTCGCCCCGCTGTCCGACGTGCAGGCCCGAAGCGGCCTGCCGTCCGGCGTGCCGCTATTCGGCTGTCTGTACATGTACGACCACGAGGAGATGACGACCGCGATGCGCGGGCTGGGGGGGGCCTGGGAGTCCCGCTCGGTGCGGATCATCGAGCGGCCGCCCTACCCGATGACGCTTTACGCGTTCGGGGAGCCCGAGCTGTTGCTCAGACTCGCGGTCGACCCCGGCGTGGTCGAGGGCGGCACAGAGTCCCGCGTGCTCGATTTCGTTCGACACTACCTGTCCGAGCTGGCCGCCGATCCGGAGCGACCGCTCGCGGCGCTCGATCCGCTGCCGGCGAGCGAGCGCCAGCTCGTGCTGGAAGCGTGGAATCGCACCGAGGTGGACGTCGATCACCGCCCGACGGTGCACGACGAGATCCTGGCACAGGGGGAGCGCCGCCCCGACCGACCCGCCCTCGTCGCGGGCGACCGGGTGGTCACGTTCGGCGATCTGAGCGTCGCGGTCCGGCGGATGGCTCGCCGGTTGAGGTCCAGGGGGGTCGGTCCCGGGTCCATCGTGGGGCTGTATGGCGACCGCGCGATCGAGACCGTGTCGGCGTTGCTCGCCATCCTGAAGACGGGCGCGGCCTACCTTCCGCTCGATCCCACCTACCCGGTGGCACGCCTGCGCCTGATGGTCGAGGATGCGGACGTGCGCCTCATCGTGCGCGGACCGGTGGGAGACACGGTCGTGGACTGGGGGGCGGACGTGGAGGTCGTCGATGCGGCGGCCCTGGCGGCTGCGACGGGCGAGCCGGAAGCCGCCGTCGCGAATGGAGGTCCGGGGACCACCGGGGCCTCCGCGGCCATGGGCGATCTGGCCTATCTCATCTACACGTCGGGCTCGACGGGTCGTCCCAAGGGCGTCATGGTCGAGCACGGCAACGTGCGCAATTTCCTCGCTGCCATGGACCAGGCCGTGCCGGGGACGGCGGACGGCCCGTGGCTCTCGGTGACCCCGCTGTCGTTCGACATCTCCGTGCTCGAGCTGTTGTGGACGCTGAGCCGGGGTCGCTGCGTCGCGCTTCCGGGAGGCTTCGGCGAAAGCGAGGCACCGGCCCGCTCGCGCCGCCAGGCCCCGGAGAGCGGCTCGGTGACGCGTCGTACCAGCGCCCCCGCCGAGACCTCGGACCGCGATGCGGGGCGCATGCGGTTCGGGCTCTTCTACTTCGCCGCGGCCTCCGCGGAGCGGGCCCAAGACGGCTACCGCCTGTTGCTCGAGGGGGCGAAGAAGGCGGATGAGCACGGCTTCAGCGCCGTATGGACGCCCGAGCGTCACTTCCACCCGTTCGGTGGACTCTACCCCAATCCCTCGGTGACCGGTGCCGCTCTCGCGGCGGTGACCCGGCACGTGGACATCCGGGCCGGAAGCGTGGTGCTCCCGTTGCACGATCCCGTCCGGGTGGCCGAGGAATGGTCCGTCATCGACAACCTGTCGGGTGGTCGGGCCGGCGTCGCCTTCGCCTCGGGCTGGCAGAAGAACGACTTCGTGTTGGCGCCCGAGCGCTACGCGTCGCGCCACGAAGCCATGCTGGGCGGGATCGAGATCGTTCAGCGCTTGTGGCGCGGCGAGAAGGTCTTTCTTCCCGGCGTGGACGGCGAGCAGGTGGGTGTCGAGCTGTTCCCGCGGCCCGTGCAGTCGGCGCTTCCCATGTGGCTCACCGCGGCGGGCAGCCCCGAGACGTTTCGGCGCGCCGGCCGGCTCGGCGCCGGCGTGCTCACGCATCTGCTGGGGCAGTCGATCGACGACCTGGCCGCGCGCATCGAGATCTACCGAGAGGCCCGACGGGCGGCGGGGCACGGTCCGGGCCCCGGCTGCGTCACGGTCATGCTGCACACCTTCGTCGGCGAGGACGAGACGGCCGTGCGCGATCTGGTGCGCGGTCCGCTGCGCGAATACCTGCGCAGCTCGGTCAGCCTGATCAAGAACTACGCGGGCGTTTGGGCCTCGCGTAAGGCGTCCGGGGCGCCGGCGGCGGGAGACGAGTTCGAGCGGCTCTCCCCCGAAGACCTGGAGGCGATCCTCGATCAGGCCTTCGATCGGTACTTCGAGGAGAGCGGCCTGCTCGGTCCCCGGGAGAAGTGCGCACGCCTCGTCGCCCGGCTGGGCGAGGCCGGCGTGGATGAGATCGCCTGTCTGGTGGATTTCGGCGTTCCGACCGATCTGGCCCTGGCCGGGATCGACGCGCTGGCCGAGCTGGCGCGGGGCTTCGGCGAGCCGGCCCGTCGCGCATCGGCGCCGCCCTCCGACGGCGCGGGCCTGGGAGCGAAGCTCGCCGAGGCCGTGATGGACGTCCCCGCGTTGATCCGCCGGCACGGCGTGCGACACATGCAGTGCACGCCCTCCTTGGCGCGCATGCTGCTCGCGGATGCCGCGGGGAGGGGCGCGCTGGCGAACCTCGAGACGCTGCTGGTGGGAGGCGAGCCGCTGGCCGGCGAGCTGGCGCAGGCGCTCCAGGCGACGACGCCCGCCCGGATCGTCAACATGTACGGCCCCACGGAGACCACCGTCTGGTCGACCGTCGCGCCGGTCAACGGCCGCGAGGAAGGGATCGTGCCGATCGGCCGGCCCATCGCGAACACGCGCGTGTACGTGCTCGATGGGCGCGGCACGTCGCTCCCGGCGGGGGCTCCCGGAGAGCTCTACATCGGGGGCGCCGGGGTTGCCCGCGGCTATCACGGGCGGGAAGACCTCACGGCGGAGCGGTTCGTACCCGACCCCTTCGACGGACGGTCGGGGGCGCGGCTCTACCGCACCGGCGACCGCGTGCGCTGGCGGGCCGATGGCACGCTCGAGTTTCTCGGGCGCACCGACCGGCAGGTGAAGCTCCGCGGTCACCGCGTCGAGCTGGGCGAGGTGGAGACCGTGCTCCGACGGCACCCGGGTGTGCGCGAGGTCGCGGTCGCCATCGGGGGAGAAGGCTCGGCGGCCCGCCTGGCGGCCTACTACGTGCCGAACGGCACCCCCCTCTCCGATTCGGATCTCCGGCGCTGGGCCGAGGACCGGCTCCCGGACGTCATGGTGCCGGCCGTCTGGATTGCGCTCGACACCATGCCCCTCACCCCGAACGGCAAGCTGGACCGGGCCGCGCTCCCGGAGCCGCGCGGCGACGTGCCGCCGGTGCCCTCTGGATCCGGGACGGCCGACGCGGTTGCCGAGATCTGGGGCGACGTTCTGGGCGTGACCGACGTGGGACCCGACGACGACTTCTTCGCGCTGGGGGGCAACTCGCTGTCGACCATCCAGGTTGCGTTCCGGATTCGGAAGGCCTTCAGCGTCGAGCTCCCGTTGCGCACGTTCTTCGAGGCGCCGACGGTGGCCGCCCTGGCCCGGCGCCTCGAGGAGACGCTGCTCGACCGGGTCGACGCCGCCGAGCTGGACCGGCTCATGGACGAGCTCGAGGGACTCTCCGATGCCGAGGCGGGGCGCCTGGCGGAGCAAGGGCGATGAGGGGGCGGCGGTGAGCGAGGTCTCGGAGAGACTGGCGGGGTTGTCCCCCGAGAAGCGGGCCCTCCTCGTCCGCCGGCTCCGCGAGCGGGCGCCGGCCGATACGTCGGACGACGAGGCGCTCGTCTCGGCCGATCTCGAGCGCAGGCACGCGCCCTTCCCGCTCACGCCGCTGCAGGAAGCCTACTGGGTGGGCCGCGACGGGGCGTTCGCCCTGGGTCGGGTGGCCACGCACAGCTACATGGAGCTCGAAGGCGAGCTGGACATCGGGCGGCTGGAGCGGGCCTGGCACGTACTCATCGAGCGCCACGACATGTTGCGGGCGCGTTTCCTCCCCGATGGTCGCCAAGAGACCCTGCCGAGCGTGGCGCCCTACGCCATCGCGGTCGAAGATCTGCGAGCCGAATCGCCGGAGACCGCCGCCGAGCGGCTCCTGGAGATCCGGGACCGCATGTCGCACGCGGTGTTCGACCCGAGACGATGGCCGCTCTTCGACTTGCGCGCCGCCCGCCTGACGCGAGGGCGCACGCGCGTCTTTCTGGGTGTGGACGCGCTGATCGTCGACGCGTGGAGCGTCCGCATCCTGTTCGAGGAGTGGTCGCGGCTGTATGCCGACCCGGACGCCGCGCTGCCCCCGGTGGACATCACGTTCCGCGACTACGTGCTGGCGACCGAGGAGCTGGAACGCGACTCGGTCTACGCACGCGCCCGCGACTACTGGCGGCGGCGCCTCCCCGAGTTGCCTCCCGCCCCCGCGCTCCCGCTCGCCAGGGCGCCGGCCGAGATCGCGCGGCCGCGCTTCGTGCGGCGTACTGCGGAGCTCTCGGCGGCGCGCTGGAGCCGCCTCCAGGAGCGGGCCCGCGCGGCCGGGATGACGCCCACGGCGGTCGCGCTCGCCGCGTACGCCGACGTGCTGTCCATCTGGTCCGAGACGTCCCGCTTCACCCTGAGCGTGCCCGGCTTCAACCGCCGTCCGCTCCATCCCCACGTAGATCGCGTGGTGGGGGAGTTCGCCTCGTTCACCCTCCTCGCGGTGGAGAACGAGGCCCACGAGCCCTTCGCGGAGCGCGCGCGTCGTCACCAGCGCCAGCTGTGGGACGACCTGGACCATGCCCGGTACGGCGGCGTCCGCGTGCTGCGCGACTTGGCCCGGCACCAGCGAGCCGGCGAAGCCCCCGCCATGCCCGTCGTCTTCACCAGCGCGCCGCAGGGCGGCGAAGGCGGCGGGGTCGGCGCCGGGCTTCCCGAGGGTCCGTGGCGCGTCATCTACGTCAACAACCAGAGCTCGCAGGTGTGGCTCGACAACCACGTCTCCGAGCGCGAGGGCGGGTTGGTGTGCGATTGGGACACGGTGGACGATCTGTTTCCGCCGCGCCTGCCCGAAGATCTGCTCGAGGGCTACATGCGCCACCTGGAGCATCTGGCCGACGACGACTCGTGGTGGGAGCGCACCTGGCAGGAGGTTGCCGGCGAGCTCCTGCCCCGCTGGCATCGCGAGGTCGAGGCCCGGGCGAACGACACCGAAGCCCCGATCGAGCGCGCTCGGGTGCAGGACGCCTTCTTCGAGCAGGTGGCGGCGGCGCCGGAGGCGGCCGCCGTGCTCGGCACCGGTATCGCGCTCACGTACGCCGAGCTCGCCTCGGAGATCGCCGCCTGTCGGGAGCGGCTCGACGAAGCAGGCGTCCGGCCCGGCGACCGTGTCGGGATCGTCATGGAGAAGGGGTGGGAGCAGATCGTGGCCGCCTTCGCGGTCCTCGAGGCGGGCGCCGCCTACTCGCCCTTGAGCGCAGATGATCCGCCGGCGCGCCGCAGGGCCTTGCTCGAGCGGGTGGGCGTCCGCGCCGTCCTCACCCAGCCTCGGCTGTCCTCGGTCGGCGGCTGGCCGGAGGAGCCCGTGCGCGTGCTGCAGCTCGAGCGCACCGGGGGACGGCGGCACGCGGCGGGCCTCCGCCACCCGCCGGCGGGGGATCCCGAGGACGTCGCGTTGGTGCTCCATACGTCGGGCTCGACCGGCGAGCCCAGAGCGGTCGGGCTCCGACACGTCGGTGTGGTGAACGCTCTCCGCGACACCCTCCGGACCTGGGAGGTGACGCCGCGAGATCGGGTGCTGGCGCTGACCGCCCTTCACCATGACATGTCCCTCTTCGATGTGTTCGGCGTGTTGGGCGCCGGGGGAGCCGTGGTGCTACCGGACGCGGCGGGACGGCGCGACCCGGCCCACTGGACCGCGCTCATGGGCGCCCACGACGTCACGGTGTGGAACTCCGTGCCGGCCATGATGGGGATGCTGCTCGCGTACGCGGAGGCCTCCGACGAGGGTCTCGCCGGCCGGCTCCGCCTCGCCTTTCTCGGCGGAGACTGGATTCCCGTCACCATGCCGGACCGCCTCCGCCGGCTCGCCCCCGGAGTCGAGGTGGTGAGCGTGGGCGGGCCCACCGAAACGACCCTGTGGAACATCTGGCACCGCGTGGGCGCCGTCGACCCCGACGCGCGGAGCATCCCTTACGGTCGTCCGATCGCCAACACCCGATATCACGTGATCGGCGAGGGGGGGGTCGAACGCCCCCTGTGGGTGCCGGGGCAGCTCTGGGTATCCGGCATCGGGGTCACGCCCGGTTATCTGGACGACGAACCGGCCTCGCGCGCCAAGCGCGGGGCGCACCCGCGCAGTGGCGAAGCCATGTGGGCCACGGGAGATCTGGGCCGGCGGCTTCCGGACGGCGACATCGAGTTTCTCGGGCGGCGGGACCTCCAGGTACAGATCCACGGACAGCGCGTCGAGCTCGGGGAGATCGAGAGCCAGTTGGCCCGGCACCCGCACGTGGAGGCCGCGGCCGTGGCGGCGCCCGAAGATGGGCGCGGGGGGCGCCGGTTGGTGGCTTACGTCGTCCCGGCCGGAGGCGATTTCGACGCCCGCGCGCTCGAGGCGGATCTGCGCGAGCGTCTGTCCCCGCACATGGTGCCCTCTCGCATCGTGAGGCTGGATGCCCTTCCGCTGACGCGAAACGGGAAGGTCGACCGCGCGCGGCTGCCCGATCCGAGCGCGCCCGACCCGGGCGGCCGCGCGGATCGGCCCACCCCCGACGGGGGGCGAGGCCGCGAGGCCCCACCCGAGGCGCCGCCAGAGGAGCCTTCGGTGCTGGCCATCGTCGAGGAAGTGCTGGGCGAGCGGGTCGAGCCTGAGGCCAACCTGCTCGAGTACGGCGCGAACTCCATCGACATGGTCCGGATCGGAAACCGCCTGGAGGCGCGCTTCGGCCGCCGCCCGGCCATCGATGAGATCTTCCGCCTCCAGTCGGCGCGGGCCCTCGCGGCCTGGTACGGGCGGGCCGAGACGATGGACGATGCCCCGAGCGGGCGACCCGCGAGCGCCGCCGACCGCGTCGCCGCGAAGCTGGCCTCGTATCGGGTAGCGCTCGCGCCGGAGGCCCGCGAGGCCTTCAAGTCGCGGCGCGCCTGGCTGCGTTCCGACCTGGACTCCCGGGCGCGCGTGGCGCTCGAGCGGCCCCTCGCCGAGTCTGAGCTCGAGGCGGCCGTGTGGCGGCGCCGCAGCCACCGCCGCTTCGCCCTCGACCCCGTCGGCGCGGAGGATTTCGGCGGTTTTCTGGCCGGCCTGCGCCAGCTGGTCGTGGCCGGCGAGCCCAAGCGACTCTACGCCTCGCCGGGTGGACTCTACCCCACTCAGGTCTACCTGCACGTGAAGCCGGGTCGCGTCGAGGGCGTGCCGGGTGGCGCGTACTACTACCACCCCTTGGAGCACGCCCTGGTGGCGCTGTCGCCCGGCGCGCGGGTGAGCCGAGACGTGCACGTGCCGTTCGTCAACGCGCCGATGTACGACGAGGCCGCGTTCTCGGTGTTTCTGGTGGCGCCGCTCGACGCCATCGGGCCGGCGTACGGCGAGCGCTCGCTCCACTTCGCCACCCTCGAAGCGGGCGTGATCGCCGCGGCGCTCGAGGCCTGGGCGCCGCGGTGGAATGTGGGTCTATGCCAGATCGGCGACATCCGGTTCGACGAGCTGCGTCACATGTTCGCGCTCGATGAGGACCACGTGTTCCTGCACTCTCTCGTCGGGGGGCGGTCGAGCGGAGGCGGTCCGGAGTCGCGGGCGTTGCCCGGGCGCACCGAGGTCGAAGCCTCGGCGCGACTGATGGAGCAGGTGCGCGGCCTGACGCAGGAGCAGGTGCGCCGGATGCTGGCGGAGCGCGGGGAGAGGGACGCCTCGTGAGCGCGCCTCCCTCGCCCGACATCCCCCGCCCGGGTGCGTTGGAACCTTCGTTCGGGACCCCCGACCTGACGGCGGAAGCCCGTCGGCTCTATCAGTCGCTCCTCGCGGAGCGCGCGGCGGCGCGGGCGGTTCGCACCCCCGTGCGCGGGCGGAGCCACCCGCTCTCGACCGCGCAGGAGCGGTTGTGGCGGCTGGCCGCGCTCGCCGAGGGCACGGCCTGGGGGAACCTGCCGCTCGCCTTCGCCGTGCGGGGCTCGCTCCGGCTCGACGCGCTCGAGGCGGCCCTCCGGGATGTCGTCCGCCGGCAGGAGATCCTGCGCACGCGATACGAGGAGATCGACGGAGCCGTGCGGGGACACGTAGAGCCCGTGCCCGCCCCACTGCTCTCGGTGCGGCAGTCCGCGCCGCCGGCGACGGGCGATGATGCGATGCGCGCGGCGGTCGAGTGGGCGCGGGCGGAGGCCCGGCGCCCCCTGGATCCCCGTCGGGGCATCCCCTTCCGTGCCGCCTGGCACCCGGCGGGCGCCGACGCCGGGGTCCTCTTCCTCCTCACCCATCATTTGGCCGCGGACGGGTGGGCCATGGGGCTTCTCCTACGCGAGCTTTCGGCCGCCTATGCCGCGCGCTTGCAGGGACGGCCACCCGATTTGCCGCCCTTGGAGCGGCGATTCGGAGATCTCGCGGCGGAGGAGCGCGCCACGAAGGGCTCCGCGGCGCCCCAGGCGGTGGCGCACTGGCTCGAGCGCCTCGAGGGCGCCCCGCCCCAGGTCCCCCTGCCCGGCGACCCGGCGCCCGTCCGAGCCGCGCTCGACTGCGGACGTGTGTACGGGGCGATCGAGGCAGAACCGGCCGCCGCCCTTCGCGCGCTGGCGGCGGCGGAGGGTCTGACGGTGTTCGGGGCGTGGCTGGCCGTCCTGCAGGTGCTCCACGCCGTGTATTCCGAGACGAGCGACATCGTCCTCGGCACCACCGTCTCGATCCGAGACGGGGCAGAGCGCGAGCGACTGGTGGGGAACTTCGGCAACAACCTCCTGCTGCGGGGGCAGCTCGCGCGGGCGGGCACCTTCGGAGACGTGCTGCGGGGGGTACGGGAGACGCTGCCCCGAGACCTCGCACACCAGGGCGTCAGCGTCGAGCAGCTGCTGCGAGACGCGCCGGGACGGATCCGGATCCCACGGCTCAACGTGCTGTTCATGCTGCGCGAAGCCGCCCCCGAGGACTACTTGCTCCTGCCGGGCTGCCACGTCGAACACCTCGCGACCGAGGTCGGCGCCGCGCCGCTCGACCTGGTGTGGGACGTGTGGGACCGGGGCGCGGAGGGGTTCACCTTCCTCCTCGAGCACCGGTCGGCCCGCATCGACGGCGATGAGGCGGCCGCCGCGGTGCGCGATGTGGAGCGGCTCGTGCGCGAGGTGGTGGCCGAGCCGGAGGCGCCGCTGGACCGCCTGCCGATCGCCCGCGGCCGCTGGCGAGCGGACGGGTCGGCGCACCGGTCCCCCGCCCGAGCGGGCCGGGTCAACGGCCGGATGCCCGCCAGCGAGAAACGGGAGGGGGCCGCGCGACGCGCGTCCGAAGCGGACGCCCCCCCCACGCCCGCCACGCGCCCGAGCTCCGCCGAGACGCGTCTCTGCGGCATCTGGCGGGAAGCCCTGGGCGTCGAAGCCGTGGACGTGCATGACAACTTCTTCGAGCTCGGCGGGCACTCGCTCCTGGCCATGACGGTGTTGGAGCGGATCGAGTCGGAGCTCGGCTTGCGGCTCACGCCGGTCGATCTCGTGACGCAGACGTTGGCGCAGCTGGCCGGGCGCGCGGGCGTCGGGTCCGGGGCCGCAACCCCGGCCGCGCCGGCCCGAGCGGCCGATACACGGCGGCCGCCCGGGATCCACGTGCGCGGGCCCCGAGGCACCACCTTCGCGCCGCTGCGGCTGGGGGCTGGAACGCTCGCCGGCGTCCTACACGCACCGGCCGACCGCACCCCCCGCCGAGTGGGCGTGCTGTGCCCGCCGATCCTGCACGAGTACCAGCTCTCGCACCGCACGTTGAAGTCCCTCGCCGAGCGGCTGGCCGCCGATGGCGCGTGGGTGCTGAGGATGGACTACCGGGGGATCGGCGATTCCGAAGGGTCGATCGCCATCGGAAGCCCGGGGGCGTGGGCCGCCGACGTGAAGACGGCGTTGGCCGAGCTGCGCGGTTGGGCCGCGGGACTTCCGGCCTTCCTTTTCGGCCTGCGTCTCGGCGCCGCGGTCGCCATCGAAGCCGCGGCGACCCTCGGAGAGCCTCCAGGGGCCGTTTTCGCATGGGCGCCCACCTTCGACGGCGAGCGATACCTGGAGGAGCTCGACCGCGCGCACTTCGCGTGGTTCGAGCGTTACCGGGCTCAGCACGGGAAACATGCCGACGCGAGCTCGGAGCACGGACGGGTCCTGGGCCAGCCGTTCCCTCCCGCGCTGCGCCAGGCGCTCGCCTCCCTCGGTCCGCCCCGCGGCGCCGGCCACCCGAGCGGGCTGGTCCTGCTCGAGTCGGAGGGAGACGAGATGCCGGCCGACACGCTGGCCTCGCTCGAGCGGCTCGCCAGCCCACCGGTCCTGCTGCCCGGGCCCGTCCCGTGGCGGGAGCATCCCGATATCGCGGCGCCGGCCGTGCCCGCCGAGGCGCTGGATGCGATCGCGGCACGCGTGCGAGCGCAGCTGCCGTGACGGACGTCGTGTTCCGGGAGAGCCCGGTCGTGGTGGAGGGCGACGCCCCTCTGCTCGGAAGCCTCACGCGCCCGTCGCGATCGCCCGGGCGAATCGGCGTGGTGCTGCTCAATGCCGGGTTGGTGCAGCGCGCGGGCCCCGATCGGTTGTACGTGCGTCTTGCACGAGCCCTCGCCGCCCGCGGGTTTCCGACCTTGCGGCTGGACTACAGCGGCATCGGGGACTCCCCCGCCCGTCGCGATCGGGCGCCGATCGAACAGGCGCGCACGCTCGAGACCCGATCGGCGCTGGACCGGCTCGCGCGAGACGAGGGTCTGGAGGGCTTCGTGCTCGCCGGCATCTGCACCGGCGCCGACGCGGCGTGGGTCGCCGCGCTCGCCGACGAGCGGGTGCGGGGCGTCGTTCTGCTCGACGGCTACCCCTACCGCACCGTGGGGTGGTGGATTCGTCACTACCTGCCCCGCGCCTTCCGGACCACGAGCTGGAGGGGCGTGCTGCGCAGGGGACTCGCCCCGCCGCGGCCGCTGCGCGATCCCGAGGCGGGCTGGGCCGGAATGGCGAGAGACATCCCCCCGCGCGCGCTCATGGCCTCCCAGCTGCGGACGCTCATCGAGCGCGGCACGCACTCGTACTTCATCTACACGGGGGGCTTCCAGGACTGGTACAATCACGCGGGGCAATTCCGCGCGGCCTTCCGCCGCGTCCGCTTCCACGGTCGCGTCAAGGTCGACTACCTGCCGGAGGCGGACCACATCTTTCGCGCCGCCGCGAGTCAGGAGACGCTGGAACGGCGGCTGTGCGACTGGCTCGAGGCCCGCTGGCCGGATCGGTGAGCGGAGGCCTCGCGGCCCCTCGGCGATCGCCTGGGCCTTCCCGACCGCCGCCGGGGCGGTGGCTGGACGCGCGGGCGTGGCGGCCCGAGCGCCGAAGGCTCCTGCGGCGTAGCGGGGACCCGCGCGTCGCCCTCGCCTCGGACGACCTCGATGATCGGGCGGAGGTGGCCCTCGACTGGGTCGAGGGCTGTCACGATGCCTCGGTCGACGGCGGGCTGCCCGGCCGCTACCGGCTGAGGGACGGTTGGTCGGGCTCCTACCCAGAGACGACCGGTTACGCCGTTCCGACCCTGCTGCGCGCCGCCGACCGCTACGGCCGGCCAGGTCTGGCGGACCGCGCCGGGCGCTGCGTCGATTTTCTGCTGGCGCAGCAGGCCTCCGAAGGGTGGTTCGCGGGCGGCGAAGTGGGCGCCTCGCCCGCCCGCGCTTCCGTCTTCAACACGGCGCAGGTACTGAGCGGCCTGGACGCGTGGGACGCCGCCCGAGAAGACGCCCGCGCCCGCGATGCGGCGGCGCGCGCGGCCGACTGGCTGCTGAGCGTGCAGGACGATGACGGGGCGTGGCGAGCGCATACGTACGGCGGTGTGGCCTGCGCCTACTACGCGCACGCCTCGTGCTGGCTCGCGCGGCTGGGCGCCAGGCTGGGCGAGCCCCGCTACACGCGCGCGGCGGCGCGCCACGTGACGTGGGTGCTCGGCTGTCGCGCGGGGCCGTCGGGGTGGCTCGAGACGGCGGGGTTCCCCAGCGACCACGCGCGCCGCGCCGCGCTCACCCATACGCTCGGGTACACGCTCTGGGGGCTGATCGTGGCCGGACAAGCCCTGGGAGCGCCAGAGGCGGCCGAGGCGGCGAGAAGTGCCGCCCGCGCCATCGCCCATGTGCTGGAGCGATGGGGCTGGCTCCCCGCCACGCTCGACGCGGATTGGCGCCCCTGTGCCGACTACGCCTGCCTGACCGGCAACGCCCAGCTCTCACAGGTGTGGCGCTGGTTGGCGGCGGAGGACGACGAAGACGGCCTCATGACGCGCGCGGCCGAGGCCAGCCTGCGACTCTGCCTCGCCGCGCAGCCGGTCTGGGCGCGCGAGCGCGGAGTGCGTGGCGGAATCCCGGGGTCGGCTCCCCTGTGGGGCGACTACCTGCCCAACGCCTTCCCCAACTGGGCGGCCAAGTTCGCGATCGATGCGGTTCTCGACGCCACCGCCTCCTGAGGCGCCGGGCGCCGGCCGCCACGAGCAGATCCGGGCGGGGGTGTCAGACCCGGGGCGCGAGGTTCTCCGCGTACCAGTCGAGCGCCGCCTCGAGGCCCTCGGCGACCGAATGGCTCGGCGCATAGTGGAGCACCTCGCGGGCCCGCGTGATATCGGCCAGGGAATGCCGCACGTCCCCCGGCCTGAAATCCTCGAAGACCGGCTCGCGATCGCCTACTTCCGGCCGGCGCTCGGCCAGGCCGGCGCGGATCATGGCGTACAGCTCGTTCAGCGTCGTGCGCGCTCCGTTGGCGATGTTGTAGACGGTCCCGCACGCCTCGGGGTCGGCCAGGGCGGCGAGCAGGTTGGCCTGCACGACGTTGTCGATGTAGCAGAAGTCGCGACTCGTCTCGCCGTCACCGAAGATGCGGGGGCGCTCGCCCGCCAACAGCTGGCCGATCCACTTCGGGATCACGGCGGCGTAGGGCCCCTCGGGGTCCTGGCGCCGTCCGAAGACGTTGAAGTAGCGCAGCCCCACGACCTCCGTGCCATACGTGCGGTGGAACACGTCTGCGTACAGCTCGTCCATGCGCTTGGTGGCGGCGTAGGGCGAGAGCGGCGCCCCGACCTCATCTTCGACCTTGGGCAGCGTCGGGGAATCCCCGTAGACGGAGCTCGACGAGGCGTAGACGAAGCGGCAGATTCCCGCCTGCCGCGTGGCTTCCAGCATGTGCACGAAGCCATCCACGTTGGCGGCGTGCGTGGCCAAGGGTCGGTCGATGGAGCGCGGGACGGAGCCCAGCGCGGCCTGGTGCAGGACGATGTCCACGTCGGCGCACGCCTCCGCGCACGCCCGCGCGTCGGTCACGTCCGCCTCCATGAAGCGGCAGCGGTCGGGCGGGGCGCCCGAGGCGTCGATCGCGTCCTCGACGTTCCGGCGGTGCCCCGTGACCAGGCTGTCGAGCGCGACGACCCGTTGCCCCAGCGCGAGGAGATGTTCGACGAGGTTCGAGCCGATGAACCCTGCCGCACCCGTCACCAGCCAGTGGCGGGGCGCGGCCTGGAGCGAGGCGCGCACGCGATCGTAGTCGCTCATTGCGGTCCGGATGGCTCCCGGTCGGGTGGTTTCGGGACGGCTCGCCGGCCGCCGGGCGGCCGCTTCCAGCACATGCTATGCCGCCAGCCGCCAATCGGCATCTGCGGGGGCGCATGAACGAGCGGATTCTCCTGGCGCTCCGCTAC
>JBFIOX010000016.1:0-15026 GCA_041610455.1 Gemmatimonadota bacterium | reverse complement strand
TGGCTCTGGCTGCGTAACTGACGTAGCCCGTCCCCAGGAGATCCGGGTCCCGAGGAACTCCTGGTGGGCGTCGATGAATCGGGCTGGCCACCAAAGCGTGTCGCGAGCGGCGGTGGCGAGATCGCGGCGGTAGCCGCACCGCGACTGGTTTCGGACGGGTCGTTCGCGAACCCGGACGGGATGACATTCGATCGCGAACTACGCACGTAGACACCGTGGTGGATGGGCTCGCGGACGCGGGTTCGATTCCCGCCGCCTCCATTCCGCCCGAGGCGCCTCCCCGCGTGGGGAGCGCGCCTCGGATTTTTTTGTGTTTCGCGCGAGGCAGTACGGAGGGCCCATGCTTGACGAGCTCAGAGACAAGCTGTCGGAAGAGGCCGAGAGTCTCATCCACGAGCTGAACGTGGTGCTTCCGCGAGAGATCGAGCGAGCGGTCGCGCAGGGAGACCTGCGCGAGAACTCGGAGTACACGGCCGCGCTCGAACGGCAGGGGTTCGTGCGGGCCCGCCTCGACTATCTCGCTCGGCGCATGTCGATGCTCGGCGAGATCGATGTCGATCAGGTCCCCGTCGATCGGGTGGGCTTCGGGTCGCGCGTCAAAGTGCGCGACACCGCCGACGACGAGACCGAGGAGTTCGTCCTGACGCTCGGAGACGACCTGGACTTCGAGAACAGCGAGATCTCCCTGGAGTCGCCGATTGGCCGGGCCCTGCTCGGGAAGCGGCCCGGCGACGTGGTGAGCGTGGCCCTGCCCGCCGGCACGCGCGAGCTGGAGATTCTCGAATTGCGCACGCTGCACGAGACGTAGCCGACGCGACACCCCCACCCGGGCGCGCCTCGTCGCGCCTCCCTCAGAACACCTTCACGGGCGGGATGAACCGCTTGGGGTTCTGTCGCACATCGGTGAGGAACGCGTTGAGATCCACGATCACCTTGAGCAGTTCCTCGTACAACTGCTCATCGGTCACCAGTCGGCCCATGGCACCATCGCCGCGCTCGATCAGAGCGAGCAGCGAGTCGGCCCGCGAGGCGGAAGAAGCGAGAGCCGCGTAGAGGGAATCCGAGCGAACGAGTCTTCCCAAGGTCCCCTCGCCCTCGGTCACGGCCCCGGTCACGGAATCGATGCGCGCGGTGGCCGAGAGCAGCCGATCGTACAGTTCCCCGTCCTGGAGCATGCGGCCGAACACTCCCTCGCCCTCGACCACGGGACCGAGCAGGGCGGTCAGGTTGTCGTTGAGCGACACCATGCTCGCGTACAGGGCGTCGTCCATCAGCAGGCGGCCCAGACTGCCCTCACCGGCCGTTACCCGTTCGAGGGTGGCGACGAGGTCGTTCGACAGCTCGGTGAGGCTCTGCACCGCATCCGCCGCCTGGCCGAGCAGCTCCTCGTAGCTCAGGGCGGGTGCCGCTCCCAGGGTGTCCCCGTCGGCGAGGACGCGCTGGTCGGCCGACCCCGGCTCGATGTCGATGAGGCGGTCCCCGAGCAGGCCTTGGGTGCGCACGCGCGCCCGCGAGTCGGCGCGGATCTGATCCCGAATGGCCACGTTGATGCCCAGCGTCACGGCCACCGCCTCGCCGGTCTCGGGGCGCTGCTCGGGGCGGATGAACTCGACGCGGTCCACCTGGCCCACGTTCTGACCGGCCACCTGCACCGGCGCGCCGCGCACCAACCCCGCCGCCGATTCCATCAGGGTCACCAGCCGGTAGCGCGAACCGAACACGTCCCCGATGGTGCCGATGAGGAAGATGCCGACCGCCAGGATGCCCAGCCCGAACAGCAGCACGAGCCCCACGCGTACCTGATCCCAGGTGATCGGTGCCGATCGTCGCATGTCTCGGTGGCTTCTCCCTAGCCTCGGTCGCAGGGGCGCGGATGCAGGCTCCTCACCGCAAGAACGCCCGTACGTACTCGTCCTCGGAGGCGAACATCTCCTCCGGAGTACCGTTGAAGATAATCTCCCCGTCCTTGAGGAGCGCGGTCTCCGTCGCGATCCGCGATGCCGAGCGCACGTCGTGCGTCACCACGACGCCGCACACGGAGAGCTCCTGGCGAAGCTTCAGTATGAGCTCGTCGATCGTGCGCGTCGTGATCGGATCCAGGCCGCTGGTGGGCTCGTCGAACAACATGATGGGCGGCTCGTGCACGATGGCCCGTGCGATGGCGACGCGCTTCCGCATCCCTCCTGAAAGCTCGGCGGGCAGCAGGTGGGTCACCTCGTCGGGTACCAGGTCGACGAAGGTCAGGACTTCGTCTACGCGGTCCCGGATCTCCTCCTCCTCCCTGTCGGTGTGCTCGTACAAGGGGAACGCGACGTTGTCGAACACGCTGAGCGAATCGAACAGGGCCGAGCCCTGGAAGACCATGCCCATGCGCTCACGCAGCTCGAGCACGTCGTCGTACGAGACGGCGCTGATGTCGCGCCCTTCGATCATCACCTGGCCCCTCGTGGGGAGCAGGAGGCGCAGGATGAGACGCAGGACGGTGGACTTCCCCACGCCCGAGCCGCCCAGAATGCAGAGCGTCTCCCCGCGCGCCACCCCCAGGCTGATCCCCCGCAACACCTCGTGATCTCCGTAGGAGAGCCACACGTCGTGCAGCTCGACGATCTCGCGCTTGTCGGGCTCGGGCGGGTGCGTCCCGATCTCGCGCCGCACCTCTTCGCGCACCTCCTCGATGAAGCGCTCCCGCTCCGACTCCTGCGGCCTCACTCGACGAACAGCACGATGAGGATCTGGGTGAGGAAGTAGTCGGAGGCGAGCACGAGGATGGAGGTCGTGACCACGGCCTGCGTGGTGGCGCGGCCCACGCCCTCGGTCCCGCCTCGCGTACGCAGGCCATAGAAACAGCTCGTGAGCGCCATGAGACCGCCGAAGAAGACCGGCTTGACCAGCCCCTGGATGAGGTCGATGGGGATGTAGCGCAGCACGAACCCGGATTGCGCCAGCGTCGTGTAGACCGACCGCATGTACAGGTCGGCCGTGAGATCGAGCTTCACGATGGCGATGAGGAGGCCCCCGAGGATCGCGATGAGGTCGGCGATGATGGTGAGGATGGGGAGCATGATCAAGGCCGCCAGGAATCGCGGCACCACGAGCTTGCGCACGGGATCCACGCCCATGGTGCGCAGCGCATCGATCTGCTCGGTCACCCGCATGGCGCCGATCGTGGCGGCCATCCCGGCGCCGGCCCGCCCCGTCACCATGAGTGCCGTGAGCACCGGGCCCAGCTCTCGCACCGTGCTCGCCCCGACCAGACGACCGATGTAGATGGTCGCCCCGAACTGGCGCATCTCGACGGCGGACTGCAGCGCCAGCACCATGCCGGTGAAGAACCCGGTGAGGACGACGATGAACAGCGAGGCCACCCCGATGGTGTCCATCTGCTGCACGATGTCGCGGCGGTATAGGGGCGGGGTGACGGCCATCCGCAGCAGGCGCACGAGCAACCCGAAGTACTCTTGCACGGAGAGCGCGGCTCGGAAGACTGCGTCTCGCGTCAGCCGAGCGGCTGATCGGCTCGCGGAGGCTTCGACCATGCGGTCCTTTGGCGCTCTCCGAGGGTTGGTCGTATGTTCGCGCCCGCCGAGGCGGGATGTCGACCGGCCTCACGGACCGTCGACCGGCGCAGGTGGCGAGGTTACCCGCGCGCACCGATCCGATGCAAGGTAAGACGCCCGCCGCGCGGCGCGTCCGACGGCGGGGCGGTCGCGGGCACGCCGTGGGGAGCGGGACCCCGGCCCTGCGCCGGCGCGGACCCCACCACGACGAAAGGAGAACGGCGTGTCGCAGCGCGGCTCGGTTCACACGGAGCGGGCGCCCGCCGCCATCGGCCCCTATTCCCAGGGCTGTTGGGCGGGCGATCTCTTCTTCTCGGCCGGACAAGTCGGCCTGGATCCCGACAGCGGCGAGCTGGTAGGATCGGATGTGGAGTCCCAGACCCGTCGCGTGATGATGAATCTGGAGGCGGTGCTGGAGGCCGCCGGCCTGGTCTTCTCCGACGTCGTGAAGACGACGATCTTCCTGGCCGACATGTCGGAGTTCGGCGTCGTCAACGGGATCTACGCCGAGCGGTTCGAGGCGCCCTACCCGGCCCGTTCGACCGTGGCGGTGGCGACGCTCCCCAAGGGGGCCCGCGTGGAGATCGAGGTGGTCGCGCGCCGAGACGGCTAGGGAGGCGAGCGGAGCGCGAAAGATCCGACGAAACGGCCGCGGGCCTGCCGGGCCGGGCTCGAGCCGCGCACGGCTGAGGAGGGAGCGGATGGTGACTGGTGTCGCCTGCGGTCTTCAAAACCGTTACGGGGCGTTCACGCGTCCCGGGTGGGTTCGATTCCCACACGTTCCCGCCACCTCTCGTCTCGCCGTCGCGCTCGCCGTCGGCGCCATCGCCGTCGGGCCCTCGGCCGCGCGCGCGCAGGATCCGGCCCCACCGCGGCCCGCCGCCGCGACGCCGCGCGCGACCGAGGCCGACACGGTGCCGCCGGTCTCCCCGCTGGGCGCGCTCGTCCGCTCCATGGTCATCCCCGGTTGGGGGCAGTTGACCGTCGGCCGGCCGGCCCGCGGCGCGATCTACTTCGCGGGCGAGGCCGCGAGTCTTTACATGGTATTCAAGTCGCACGCCAAGCTGAGCGTGGCGCGGCGCGCGGAGCCCCCCAACGAGGACCTGATCGAATCGCGCACCCAGCAGCGCGAGAACTGGATCGTGCTGGCGGCCTTCATCGCTTTCCTGAGCGGGCTCGACGCCTGGGTGTCGACGAACTTCTGGGACTTCGAGCCCACGATCGAGGTGCCGCCGGACGGCTCGCTCGGCGTCGCGCTCGGGTTCGCCCTGGACATCCCCTGAGCGCGCGCGACCGGGCCGCCCCCATCGGGGTGTTCGATTCGGGCGTCGGCGGGCTCACGGTGCTGCGCGCCATCTACGAGCGGCTCCCCGACGAAGCGACCGTGTACCTGGGAGACACGGCGCGCGTCCCGTACGGGCCGAAATCGCCCGAGACCGTGCTCCGGTACACCCGCGAGGCCGTGCGCTTCGTTCGGGCGCGCGGCGTCAAGGCGCTCGTCATCGCCTGCAATACGGCCACGGCGCACGCGGCCGAGGCGGTCGCGGCGGAGGTCGACATCCCCGTCATCGGCGTCGTGGATCCGGGGGCGCGAGAGGCGGCGCGCGTGAGTCGGAGCGGCGCCATCGGCGTGATCGGCACGCGCGGCACCATCGAGAGCGGGACGTACGAGCGGGCCATCCTCGGCTTCCGGCCGGAGGCGCGGGTCCGCTCGCGCGCCTGCCCCCTGTTCGTAGCGCTGGCCGAAGAAGGGTGGGTGAGCGGCCCCGTCGCCGAGCTGACCGCGCGCGCCTATCTCGATCCCCTCCTGGAGCAGGGAATCGACACCCTGGTGCTGGGCTGTACGCACTACCCTCTGCTCCGCGGGCTGCTCGCCCAGGTGGTCGGAGACGACGTGCGGCTGGTCGACTCGGCCGCCGCCACGGCGGCGGACGCGGCACGGCTGCTCGAGGCCGAGGAGCTCGAGGCGGCAGCCGACGCGCCGCCGCGGCACGAGTACTACGTGACCGACGACGGCGGGGGGTTCGCGGACATCGCCGCGCGCTTCCTGGGGGCTCCACTCCGGCATGTGCAGCGGGCCGTGCTGGAAACCGATGAGGCGGGGAGGGAAGCCTGAGGCCGCCGGTGTCAGAACCGCTCGAGGGTGACGGCCTCGGGGCTCACCACGGCGAAGCTGTTGTGGTGGATCCAGTCGCCGGCGTTCAGGTAGAAGCGCCCGGGCTCCACCTCGATCAGGTCGGGCTTGTGGGCGTGACCGAAGATGACGAGGTCGACATCGGAGCGTTCGCGCAGCAGCCGGCGCGCGTGATGGGCCAATGCCGCGGCCCGGGCCCCTTCCTGGGCCGCGCCCGCCGCTCGCTTGACGTCGGTCGAGCTCGCCCGACGCGCCACGGGCACCCCGACGTCGGGGTGGACCCAACGGAACAATCCCCTCCCGAGACCGCTTCGGCTGGCCCACTTGAGCGCCCGGTAGCCCCAATCGGCCCCCCCGAGCCCGTCGCCGTGCGCCACGTACGCGGCGCGGCCGCCCACGGGGATGGCGACGGGCCCCTCGAGCACCTCCAGACCGACCTCGTCGCGCAGGAAATCGCCGCCCCACGCGTCGTGGTTCCCACCCAGGAAACGGATGCGCAGGCCCCCGTCGGCGAGACGGCGCAGGCGCGCCAGGGCCCCCAGGTAGCCCCGTGGCACCACGTGGCGATACTCGAACCAGAAATCGAACAGGTCTCCGACGATGAGGAGATCGTCCCCGAGCCCCGGGACGCCCTCGAGGAAGGCCAGGAAGGCGGCTTCGTTGGCGCGGGGGATGGCCCCCAAGTGGATGTCCGAGACGACGACCGTGCGGTCCCCCATGCGGGCAAGCTCGGAAGCGTGCCGCGTATCGTCAAATCCGACATCGGTCGGGGCGGGGAGGGGGAGGGCACGGCCGGGGGAGCCCCGTCGTGATGGGCGTCACGGAGGTCCGGGTGCGGTACGCGGAGACCGATCAAATGGGGCGCGCGCACCACCGCCACTACCTCGTGTGGTGCGAGCTGGCACGCACCGCGCTCATGCGCGAGCACGGTCTCTCCTACGCCGAGTTGGAGCGCGGCGGCCTGTGGCTGCCGGTCTCCCGCGTCGAGATGGAGTACCGCGCCCCCGTGCACTACGACGACCGGGTGCGCGTCGAGACCCGGGTGGCCCGCGTGCGGAGTCGCGAGGTCACGTTCTCGTATCGGCTGCTGAGACAGGACGACCAGATCGCGGCACGCGCGCGCATCACGCTGGTGAGCACGGATCCCGAGGGTCGGCCGGCACGGATGCCCGAGCACCTGCGTCGCTCGTTGGAGGCGCTCGCGAGCGGGGCCGAGGCCGACGGTGTTTGACCGTCTTTCTGGCCCCGGGGTACCTTGCGTCGTGCGAGTCGAGCGGCGTTCGTGGGCCTGGGCATGGTGGGCGTGCGGCCTGTTGGCGGGGTGCGGGGGAGGCCTGCAGCGCGGCGCGCCGCTGGCCGACCCCGCGGAGATCGCGGTCCGGGTGGCCGCGAGCACCGGCGTCGAGCGCCCGGCCCGAGTGGTGTTCGAGTGGGAGTATGTGGACGCGCGCGGCAACCTTCGGGGCGACGGGGCGGGGAGGGTGAACCCGCCCGACCGTTTCCGACTCGATCTCTTCTCCACCGGCGAGGGCGCCATGAGCGCGGCCCTCGTCGACGACCGACTGACGACGACGGGCGACCTGGAGGATGTGCGCCTCCCCCCCACCGTGTTCCTTTACGCCATGGCGGGGGTGTTCAGACCCGGGAGCGCAGCCCCCATCGAAGGGTTCGAGAGCGGGGAGCTCCAGGTGCTGGGCTTCCCCGCGGATGACGGGTCTGTACATTATTTCTATCTCGCCGGGGAGCGTCTGACCCGGCTCGAAGCGCGAAGAGGGACGCGTCTGGAGCGGCGCGTGGAGCTCTCCTGGGGCGAGGACTACACCTGGCCGCGGGAGGCGCGCTATCGTGACGATATAGAGCCCACGCGCGTGCGCTGGGAGCTGTCGCGCGTGATTCCCCAGGATGCACCGTTCGGCGATGAAATCTTCGATCTGGATCGGACTCCGTAGCCTCGCGGCGCTCGCGCTGCTCGGTGGGTGCTACAGCTTCTCGGGCGGCGGCGGCCTCCCGAGCAATATCCGGACGGCCTACGTCGCCCCGGTCGAGAACGAGAGCACCCGCTTCGGACTGTCGGAAACGCTGACCGAGCGGCTGCTCGACGCGGTGCGCCAGCGCCTGGGGCTCCGCCTGGCTTCGGAGAGCGAGGCCGACGCGGTCATCCGGGCGGTGATCCGACGGTATTCGGACGACGCGGTCAGCTTCGACGCCGTGGACGGCGTGGGGGCCGACGTGTTCCAGCGACGCGTGACGATCAGCGCCTCGGTCGAGATCATCGACCGCACGACCGACGAGATCATCTGGAGCAGTCAGAGCCTTTCGGGGGCAGGCGAGTACGAGCCGGGCAGCGAGACGGAAGACCAGGGGACGGAGGTGGCACTCGAAAACCTCGTGCAGAAGATCGTCGATGGTGCTCAGTCGCAGTGGTGAGGCGGGTTCGCGGGGCGCGAGCCGGATCGGGTGCCTCCTGAGCCTGATCGTGCTCGGACTGCTCGGTTACTTCGCCGTCGGGTTCGTGGGTTCGGAGATCGATTACCGAGCCCTCACGAGCCAGGTGCAGCGATCGGCGCGCGTGGCACACGAGACTCCCGACCCGGGCCTGGTCGCCCAGATCCGGGCCAAGGCCGAAGAGCTCGGGCTCCCGAGGGTCGCCGGCGCCGCCCAGATCCAGCGGCCGGCGGACAACCGGATCCAGATCTCGGTACAGTATCCCGACACGCTGACGTTCTTCTCCCGCTGGCACTGGGTCCGCACCCGGCGGATCCGCATCGATCAGACCTACTGAGGATCGGGGGGATGGGCGCGCGCTCGACCGGCCCGCGAGGGCCCCGCACGGCCGGACGCGTCGCGTGAGGTACGCCGTGGCGCTGGGCGCCGTGCTGGTCGCGGTGTGGCTCGTGTGGTCCGGGCACTACGACCCGTTGCTCCTCTCGCTCGGCGCCGCCTCCTGTGCCCTGGTGCTCGTGATCGCGCTGCGGATGGGGATCGTCGATCACGAGGGGGCGCCGGTCGAGCTGCCGCTCCGCCTGGTTCGATACCTCCCGTGGCTGATCTGGGAGATCGCGAAGGCCAACGTCGACGTCGCGTTCCGCATCCTCCACCCGCGCCTCCCGATCAGCCCCCGCGTCTTCCGCGTGCGGGCGGGGCAGCGCCGCGACGTCGGCCGGGTCATCTACGCCAACTCGATCACGCTCACGCCCGGTACGGTGTCGATAGATACGCAAGGGGACACGATCACCGTGCACGCGCTGACGGCCGACGCCGCCGAAGGGGTCCTGAACGGTCGAATGGACCGCAACGTCTGCCGGCTCGAGAGAGGCGATTGATGTTCGCCTTCACGCTCGCGGCCATCATCGTCACGATGGGCCTGGCCCTCATCCGAGCCGGGCGGGGGCCCACGGTGTTCGACCGGATCCTCGCGCTCAACAGCTTCGGCACAAAGACGGTCCTGCTCATCGCCGTGATCGGCTTCCTGACGCGCCGGCCCGACTTCCTCGATCTGGCGCTCCTGTACGCGCTGATGAACTTCATCGGCGTGATCGCCGTGCTCCGCTTCTCGAAATACGGGCATTTCGCCGACCCCGAGGAGGAAGAGGCGTCATGAGGGCGGCGCGCGCTGGGGCCCTCGTGGAGGCGGGCGGGCGGGGGCGTAGGCCGTGACCGGCGCTCTCGCGCTGGACCTGGCCAGCGCCGTCCTGCTCGTCGTAGGCGCGTCGTTCGCCGTGATCGGCGGTATCGGCCTCGTGCGCCTCCCGGACTTCTTCACCCGCATGCACGGGGCGGGGATCACCGACACGTTGGGCGCGGGGTTGATCATCGCCGGGCTCATGCTCCAATCCGGCTTCTCGCTGGCCACCGTCAAGCTCGTGTTCATCATCATGCTGCTGTGGCTGACCAGCCCGACGGCGACGCACGCGCTAGCCAAGGCGGCGCTGACGAGCGGACTGGAGCCGCACCTGGCCGAGCCCGAGGAGGCGCCATCCCCCCGCTAGTGATGATCGAGACCGAGACCGTGACGGTCCTCTTGCTGGCGCTGCTCTGCCTCACGGCCATCGCGGTCGTGCGCATGCGGAGCCTGTGGGCGGCCGTGATGCTCATGGGCATCTACAGCCTCCTCGGCGCGTCCTGGATGCTGCTCCTCGATGCGCCCGACGTAGCGTTCACGGAGGCCGCCGTGGGGGCCGGCATCTCGACCGTGCTGGCGCTCGCGACCCTGGCGCTGACGACCACGCGCGCGAAGGAGCCGGTGCACGCCCCGTGGCTGCCCTTGGCCGTGGTGACGGTGACCGGCGCCGCCCTGGTCTACGGGACGATCGACATGCCGCGCGTGGGTGACCCGAACTCGCCGGCCAACTCCTATCCGCACCCGTCGTACGTGGAGCGGACCGAGGAGGAGATCCACATCCCGAACGTGGTGACGGCCGTGCTCGCCAGTTATCGGGGCTACGATACCCTGGGCGAGACCGTGGTCATCTTCACGGCCGGACTCGGGGTGTTGCTGCTGCTGCGGGGCACGCGGTCACGCAGCCCCGAGGACGAGGCGCGGGAGGTCGATGGGGGCGTCGAACCCGAGGCGCGAGCGGGCGCGGGGCCGGGCGCCGAAGCGGCCGAGGCGCGGGACGTCGGATCGGGCGAGGAGCAGGACCGGCGAGGAGCATCGTCGGCATGACCGGCCAGACGATCCTCCGCGTGGTGTCGAAGCTGCTCCTGCCGTACATCCTGCTCTTCGCCCTGTACGTCCAGTTCCACGGCGACTACGGGCCGGGCGGTGGTTTCCAGGCCGGCGTCATCTTCGCGGCCGGATTCGTCCTCTACGCCCTCATCTACGGCCTCGCGGCGGTGCGCAGGCTGGCACCCCCGCGGCTCGTCGAGGTCGTGCTCTCCATCGGCGTGCTCATCTTCGCGGGCACGGGCGTGGCCACCATGCTGCTGGGCGGCAAGTTCCTGGAGTACGGAGTCCTCGTGCCCGAGCATCCCGCCGAAGGCCAGCACTACGGGATCCTCGTCATCGAATTCGGAGTAGGTGTCACGGTGGCGGCCGTGATGATCGCGATCTTCTCGACCTTCGCGGGCCGGGGACGCGCCTGATGTCCTCGGCGCTCGGTCTGTACAACTACTGGATCGTCATCTTCCTGATGATGACCGGGTTCTACATCGTCATCCAGCGCGGCAACCTCATCAAGAAGGTCATCGGGCTCAATATCTTCCAGACGTCCGTCTTCCTCATGTACATCACGATCGGCAAGGTGGAGGGCGGAACCCCGCCGATCGTCAAGGAAGGGTTCACGACGTACTCGAACCCGCTGCCCAGCGTGCTCATCCTGACCGCGATCGTCGTCGGGGTGGCCACGACCGCGGTGGCGCTGGCGCTGGTGGTGCGCATCCGCGAGGCGTACGAGACGATCGAGGAGGACGAGATCCAGGCGCAGGATCCGCCCCCGTGATCGAACAGCACCTTCCGGTCCTGCAGGTCGTCGTCCCCCTGATCGCGGCCCCCCTGTGCGTGCTGCTCCGTCGTCGGGCGCTCACGTTGGGCTTCGCCATCGTGGTGTGCTGGGTCACGTTCGGGCTCTCGCTCCTGCTCCTCGATCAGGTGCTCGCCCAAGGGATCGTGAGCTACGAGCTGGGGGGGTGGGCGGCGCCCTGGGGGATCGAGTACCGGGTAGACGCGTTGGGCGCGTTCGTGCTCCTCTTCGTCTCGGGGATCGGCGCCATCGTCCTCTCGTACGCGCCCGCCAGCCTCGCCGCCGAGATCCCGCCCGCCCGGCACTATCTGTTCTGCGCAGTCTACCTGCTGTGCCTCACGGGGCTCCTCGGGATCGCGATCACGGGAGACCTCTTCAACCTCTTCGTGTTCCTCGAGATCTCGGCGCTCTCGTCCTACACCCTGATCGCGTTGGGCGGGCGACGGCGCGCCCTGCCCGCCGCCTTCCAGTATCTGGTCATGGGCACGATCGGGGCGACGTTCATCCTCATCGGCGTCGGCCTCATGTACATGATGACCGGCACGCTCAACATGGCCGACATGGCGGTGCGGCTGGAGGGCGTCACCGGCGTGCGCACGATCCTGGTCGCCTTCGGGTTCCTGACCGTCGGCATCAGCCTCAAGATGGCGCTCTTCCCGCTCCACCTGTGGCTTCCCAACGCGTACACCTACGCGCCGAACGTCGTGACGGCTTTCCTCGCGGCCACGGCGACGAAGGTGTCGGTGTACATCCTGCTCCGCTTCGCCTTCACCGTGTTCGGGGTCCGCTTCGCCTTCGAGATGCACGATTTGGGTGCCATCCTCATGCCGCTTTCGCTGGTCGGCATCTTCGTGGCGTCGACGGTGGCCATATTCCAGCACGACATCAAGCGGATGCTGGCCTACTCGAGCGTGGCGCAGATCGGCTACATGACCTTGGGCATCAGCTTCGCCACCGTGACGGGGCTCACCGCCGGCATCGTCCACCTGTTCAACCACGCGCTCATGAAGGGCGGCCTGTTCATGGCCATGGGCTGCATCATGCTGCGGCTCGGGTCGGTGGACATCGACGACATGCGCGGCTTGGGCCGGCGCATGCCCTTCACGATGGCGGCCTGGGTGGTCGGAGGGCTGGGACTCATCGGGGTGCCGGTCACGGTCGGGTTCATCAGCAAGTGGTACCTGATCCAGGCGGCGCTCGAGCGCAGCTGGTGGGTCATCGCCGCGCTCGTGCTGCTCAGCTCGCTCCTGGCGCTGGCCTACGTTTGGCGGGTGGTCGAGGCGGCCTACTTCGGGGAGCCGGGCGAGCGGGCGCGGGAGATCACGGAGGCACCGGCGTCGATGCTCGTCCCGACGTGGATCCTCCTCGGCGCGACGCTCTTCTTCGGCCTCATGACGTCGCGATCGGCCGGCGTGGCGCGGCGCGCGGCCGAAGCGCTGCTGGGCGGAGCGCCTTGAGCCCCGTCGAGGCGCTGCACGTCGCGCTGGGGCTGCCGCTGGTGGGGGCGCTCCTCACGGCCCTCTTGGGCCGGCGGCCCAACCTGCGCGAGGCGGGGACCCTCCTCGTGGGGGTGACGTTGTTCACGATCGTCGCCTCGCTCGTCCCGGCGGTCCTGGCTGGTGAGCGACCGGCGAGCCGCTGGTTCGAGGTCTTCCCGGGCCTGCCGATCGCCCTTGAGCTCGAGCCCCTGGGGATGCTGTTCGCGCTGGTCGCGTCCGGGCTGTGGATCGTCACCTCGATCTACTCGATCGGCTACATGCGAGGACACCGCGAGACGAACCAGACCCGCTACTACGTCTCGTTCGCCGTCTCGATCTTCGCCGCCTTGGGCGTCGCCTTCGCGGGCAACATGCTCACGCTGTTCATCTTCTACGAGATCCTCACCCTGTCCACCTACCCGCTGGTGTCGCACCACGGCACGGAGCGGGCCATGCGGGGAGCCCGGACGTACGTCACGATCCTGTTGAGCACCTCGATCGGACTCCTGCTGTTGGCCGTGGTGTGGACATGGGTCCTGGCGGGGACGCTCGACTTCACCGAGGGCGGCATCCTCGCGGGCAAGGCCTCCGACGGCGTCCTGCTCGCCCTGCTGGGCCTCTACGCCTTCGGTACCGGCAAGGCGGCGCTGATGCCGTTCCATCGCTGGCTCCCGGCCGCCATGGTGGCACCCACGCCGGTCAGCGCGCTCCTGCACGCGGTGGCGGTGGTCAAGGCGGGGGTGTTCACGGTGATGAAGGTGGCGGTCTACATCTTCGGCCTCGACCTCCTCTCGACGACCGGCATCAGCTTGTGGCTCATGTACGCGGCCGGCGCGACGATCATCCTCGCTTCGCTGGTCGCCCTGACCAAGGACAACCTCAAGGCGCGGCTGGCCTACTCCACGGTGAGCCAGCTTTCCTACATCGTGCTGGGGGCGGCGTTGGCCAACTCCTGGGGGATCATCGGCGGCAGCATGCACATCGCCATGCACGCCTTCGGCAAGATCACGCTGTTCTTCTGCGCGGGCGCCATCTACGTGGCCACCCACAAGACCGAGATCAGCGACATGCGCGGGATCGGCCGCGCCATGCCGCTCACCACGTTCGCCTTCCTCGTCGGATCGCTCAGCGTCATCGGGCTGCCCCCGCTGGGAGGGACGTGGAGCAAGTGGTACCTGGCCTTGGGAGCGGCGGACGCCCACCAGCTCGCCCTCATCGGCGTCCTCATGGTGAGCTCGCTGCTCAACATCGCGTACCTGATCCCGATCCCCATTCGAGGCTTTTTCTCGGCGCCACCCGAAGCGGCCGAGCATCCACCCATCCGGGAGGCGCCGCTCTTCTGCGTGCTGCCGCTCTGCTTCACGGCCGCGGGCTGCATCGCGCTCTTTTTCCTGGCGGACGAGATGTATCGCCTGCTCGCACCCCTGGCCGGCGGATGAGGCCGGACGTGGCGATGACCGGACCCGGAGGCCCCGGATGAGCGGCGAACCGAGCGGTTGGCTGGAGCGGCCGCGCACGGTGAGCGGCATCGTGTGGACGCTCGCCGCGGTGTGCGTGGCGCTGGTCGTGGCGGACCTCTTCTACCACAAGCACGTCCACTTCCACTTCGAGGAGTGGTTCGGCTTCTACGGGTTCTTCGGCTTCGCCGCCTTCTTCTTCATCGTGATGGCCGGGAAGCGACTGCGCGGGGTCCTCATGCGCCCGGAGGACTACTACGATGAGTAGCCTCGCCGGGCTCCCGCCGGCCGTCATCCTCATCGCAGGCGCTCTGCTCGTGCCGCTCGTGCGGGGCCGGGCGCGCGCGGCCTACCTGCTCGCCCTTCCGCTGCTCAGCTTCCTCCAGGTTCTCGCGCTGTACGGCGTCCCCGAGGGCGCCCACCTGCAGGTGGAGCTGGCCGGCTACACGCTGACGCTCACCCGCGTGGACAGGCTGAGCCTGGTGTTCGGCGTGATCTTCCACATCGTCGCGTTCCTGTCGGTGCTCTACGCGCTCCACGTGCGGGACGGGATCCAGCACCTCGCCGGCCTGGTGTACGCCGGCGCGGGCATCGCGGCCGTCTTCGCGGGCGATCTCATCACGCTGTTCATCTATTGGGAGCTGACGGCGATCGCGTCGGTGTTCCTCATCTGGGCGCGCCGCAGCGAGCGGGCCTACCGGTCCGGCATGCGCTACCTCGTGATCCAGGTGGGGTCGGGAGTGCTGCTGCTCGCGGGGACGCTCGTCCACTACCGTGCGACGGGCTCGCTCGCCTTCGACCACTTGGGTCTCGGCTCGCTGGGGACGAACCTCATCTTCGTGGCGTTCGGCATCAAGTGCGCCTTCCCCCTCCTGCACAACTGGCTGCAGGATTCGTATCCCGAAGCCACCGTGACGGGGACGGTGTTCTTGAGCGCG